>JAVVEW010000001.1:0-122483 GCA_032251045.1 Methylococcales bacterium | reverse complement strand
ATGGTGGTTTTCGCATCACCGGGAGCACACGCCGATTGAACCGGCCCATTGCGCACGGGCAGAACCGAGTCTGGACAGGGGACGTGCCGGTCTTCCGCATCGACACCACCACCGGCATGTCAGCGCCGCCGATGGCCATCACCATATGCACGCCAAACGCCAACGCTAACGCGGTCATCAGCAGCAACGCCCAGAAACCGCCGCCGGACTCGGTCTCGCGCAAAAATTCCATGCCCAAACCGATAGCGATCAACAACAGTGCCAGATTGAGCCAATGTCGGGCGGGGAGCAAAAGCGGCTTGCCGTCGAGGCGTCCTGATAATTTGCCGAACGCGACCACGGAGCCGGAAAAAGTCACCGCGCCGATCAGGATGCCTAGGTAGATTTCCACTTCGTGAATGGTTTTTTCAGCACCCTGAAGCGGCAGCGAATGGTCGAGAAAATTGGCAAAGCCGACCAGCACTGCGGCCAGACCGACCAGGCTGTGCATGATCGCCACCAGTTCCGGCATTTGCGTCATTTCCACCCGGCGAGCGGCCTGGCTGCCGATATAGCCGCCGACGGTCAGCGCGACAAGCAACAACACATAAGAGGTCACCGAGTTGCTGAACACGGTGGCCAGAATGGCGATGGCCATACCGACCATGCCGTACACATTGCCGCGCCGGGCGGTTTCCTGATGACTCAAGCCTTTCAGGCTGAGAATGAACAATACGGCGGCCGTGATATAGGCCATGGCGATTAAACTTTGAGACATGACTGGCTCCTCATTTTCTGAACATTTCCAGCATGCGCCGGGTGACTAAAAAACCACCGGCGATGTTGATCGCCGCCGCCAGAATCGCCAAGGCTGCCAGAATGGTTTGCAGCGCGCCAGGCGCGGAAACCTGAATCAAAGCACCGATCACGATGATGCCGCTGATCGCGTTGGTGACGCTCATCAGTGGCGTGTGCAGGGACGGTGTGACATTCCAGATCACCTGATAGCCGATGAAGCAAGCCAGCACGAATACCGTGAAATGAGGCATGAACGAGGCTGGCGCGACGCTGCCGACCCAGGCCAGCAAGGCCACGGCGCTGCCGATCAGTGCCAGTTGCTTGACCGAAGCCGGAACTTTGCTTGGCTGCTCGACCACTTCCGGCAAGGCCGGAGTTTCGGTTTGCGGAGCGTGCGAGGTCGGCTCGGTGGGCGGTGGCGGCGGCCAGGTGATTGCGCCTTGATGCACCACGGTGGCGCCGCGAATCATGTCATCGTCCATGTTGACGTTCAGTTGGCCATTCTTTTCCGGGCATAATTCGGTCAAAAGATGCACCAGATTGCGGGCGTAAAGCTGGCTGGATTGGTTGGCCATGCGGCTGGGCAGGTTGGTGTAACCGATGATGGACACGCCATGTTTGCTGACCACCCGGTCTTTTTGCGTCAACGCGCAGTTACCACCTTGCTCGGCGGCCAGATCGACAATCACGCTGCCCGGCTTCATGGTTTCCACCATGCCTTCGGTAATCAGTTTCGGCGCCGGTTTACCGGGAATCAGCGCGGTGGTGATGATGATATCGACTTCCATCGCCTGTTTCGCGAACAAGGCCATTTCCGCGTCGATGAATTCCTTGGACATGGTTTTGGCATAGCCGCCTGAGCCTTCACCGGATTCTTCAAACTCCAGCATCAGAAATTCGGCGTCCATGCTTTCGACCTGCTCTTTAACTTGAGGCCGGGTATCAAAAGCGCGGACAATGGCGCCCATGGATTTAGCCACGCCAATGGCTGCAAGACCTGCGACCCCGGCGCCGATCACCAGCACTTTCGCCGGCGGCACCTTGCCGGCGGCGGTGATTTGCCCAGTGAAAAACCGGCCAAAATGCTGCGCCGCCTCGATCACCGCCCGGTAACCGGCGATATTGGCCATCGAGCTTAAAGCATCCATTTTCTGCGCCCGGGAAATGCGCGGCACCGTATCCATGGCCAGCACGGTGGCATCTTTGTCGGCCAATTGCTGGAGCAAGGCTTCGTTCTGGCCCGGCCAGATAAAACCGATCAGGGTGCCGCCTTTATTCAGGCATTCGACTTCATCCACCGCCAGTTCCGGATGGCGTTCGGGCGGCCGAACTTTCAGCATGATATCCGACTCATGCCACAGTTTTTTACAATCCTCGATGATATTCGCACCCGCCTCCCGGTAAGCGTCATCACTTAAGCCGGCCTCGGCGCCGGCGTTATGTTCCACGGCGACGGAAAAGCCCAGTTTAATGAGTTGAGCAACGCTGTCCGGCGTCGCCGCCACCCGCGCCTCACTTTGGTGGATTTCTTTTGGTATGCCGATCTGCATAACCCCCTCCTGTTAACACGCTGATAAAGTGGTCACGACTCTGAACTAAGCTTCGATCAGGCAAAGCAGAAAGCACGCGAGTCGTGTTTTAATAGTGTTTTAATCGTCGATGCTACCTGACAGGTAGTGCGGGTAACTATAGAACCTGGTCTTGACGATGTCGAGCTTGTTAATGTATAGAGCATGCCGAAACCGTTAAGGCGCTTTTATCGAGACCTTAAGGACTCCGGCTGACAGGTATGCACCAAGTTTCTGTCGCTTGTAGTAGACTGATAGGGCTACCACGCAACGACACTGGCCAGGCAGCCGGCATCATTCATTCTGGCACTCGCATAGCCTTCTGCCGACTTGCCATAATAACTACTCTAAACTAAAGGAAATCACCATGAAAAAGACCTTATTTATCCCGGTTGCCGCCCTCGCTATCATGCTGTCCACACCGGTGTTAGCGCAACCAGGCGCTAATGGCGCTGACAAACCCGGCAATAAAAGCGGCATGAATCACGGCAAGATGGCTGGCATGAACCATGGCGACGGCATGATGACGAACATGGACCCTGAAAAAATGCGCGGCCACATGCAGAAAATGCAGGAGCATCGGCTAAAAATGCACGATTTGTCCAATAAAATCCTCGCCGAAACCGACCCTGCCAAACAACAAGCGCTTAAAGACCAACAGTTACAACTGATGATGCAACACCACATGGCCATGCGCCAGAAACACGCCATGAAAGGCCAAAAAGGTGCGCAAAAAGGCCAAAACCCGGCACAATAAAGGCCCATCGTAAGTCGGCGGTCAAGACGCCTGTTGTTAAGCGTCTTGACCACCCGCACCTGAGCTAGGACATACACAACAGCACCACGGCCACCCTCTCACCCCGAAGCACTCCTGACCTGCTCGCACCAGCACGCCAGACCCAGCACCGGCCTAACCCTGACACCGACTGCCCAGCACGCATCATGAAGTTCATTTTT
This sequence comes from Methylococcales bacterium, assembly GCA_032251045.1. GTDB lineage: Bacteria > Pseudomonadota > Gammaproteobacteria > Methylococcales > Methylomonadaceae > JAVVEW01. The sequence goes on along the minus strand of JAVVEW010000001.1, from coordinate 119,181 downwards.
AAACGCATCGCACACGTCATGTTGCTTTTTCTAGGTGAGCTGGTTTACATGCTGATGATGCTCGGCATAACCGGCCTGCTGATCAGCTTTGCCTACCTCGACCGACTCAGCCAAACATTGCCGGAACTGAATCAACTGGAAGAGGCACAGTATCAGATGCCGATGCAGATTTTCAGTCGTGACGGCATGTTATTGGCTGAATATGGCGTCAGTAAGCGTACCCCGGTAACCTTTGACGACATTCCCCTGCCCTTGCTCGACGCCTTCATTGCCGCTGAAGACAACCGTTTCTATCAACATCCGGGCGTGGATTATATCGGACTAGGCCGAGCCGCCTGGCTGTTTGCCATGACCGGACGAAAAAGTCAGGGCGGCAGCACCATCACCATGCAAGTGGCACGTAATTTCCTGCTCAGCCGCACCAAAACCTTTACCCGCAAATTTAAGGAAATTCTGCTGGCCTTTCGCCTGGAAAGTCGCTTCAGCAAGCCTGAAATCCTGACGCTGTATCTGAATAAAATCTACCTGGGCCATCATGCCTATGGCGTTGCCGCCGCCGCTCATGTCTATTACCAAAAGCCCCTCGACCAATTGACACTGGCAGAAGCCGCCATGATCGCAGGCCTGCCCAAAGCGCCCTCGATCTATAATCCACTCACCAACGCCAAGCGCGCCATGGCACGACGCGACTACATTCTCAAACGCATGTTTGAGCTCGGTTACATCGATCAGCTGCAACTGACCAACGCCCTAACCGAACCCAACACCGCCCAGCTACCGCCACCGACCCCCTCTCCGGCGCCCTATGTTGCCGAAATGGCCCGCCAGGAAGCCATCGAATTATTTGGCGACGAGGTTTATGAATCCGGCTACCGGATTTACACCACTATCGACGCGCACTTGCAAGCCGCCGCCCAGCAAGCCTTACGCGATAATTTGCATGATTACGACGAGCGGCACGGCTGGCGCGCCCAGGCCAACATCGGCACCGATGTCATTGGCGCTACCGAAAGCGCCACGGTATTGACGCTGAATACCGCACAAAACAGCGCCGAGGTACAACGCCAGGACGGCTCGACCGTTACCCTGCCCTGGCGCAATTGCCGCTGGGCCAGACCTTTTATCAACCGCAACCGGGTTGGCCGCACCCCAGACAGCATTCAGCAAATACTCACTCCCGGGCAAAACATTCGCATTCGGCAACGCCAAGACCAAAGCTGGGCGCTGGCACAACGGCCCGAAGCCGAAGGCGCACTGGTGGCTCTTGACGCCATCGACGGCGCCATTCTGGCCCTGGTCGGTGGTTATGATTATTTCCACAGCAAATTCAATCGCGCCACACAAGCGCTACGCCAACCCGGCTCAGGCTTCAAGCCTATTGTTTACACCACCGCTCTGGAACAAGGCTATTCTCCTGCCACCGTGGTCAATGACACGCCACTGAGCATCGCGATCACCGGTCAAAGCCAACCCTGGCGTCCGGAAAACTACAGTCACAAATACTACGGCCCGACCACCCTGCGCACCGCTCTGCGCCTGTCGCGCAACATTGTCGCAGTCAAGCTTTTACTGAAACTGGGCATTCCCGAAATCATCGCCACGGGCAAGCGATTTGGTTTCAGCGCCGACCAGCTACCGGCCTCGCCGTCGCTGGCATTAGGCTCCGGTCAAACCACGCCGTTACAAATGGCGCGCATGTACACCACCTTTGCCAACGGTGGTTACCGGGTTACCCCCCACCTGATCGAGCGCGTGGAACAACACGATGGGCAACTGGTTTATGCCGCACAACCTGCCATTGCCTGTGACTCCTGCCAGGAAGACGCCCCGGCAATGCCTGGCTTCGCACCCCGCATTCTGGCCCCTGAAACCCACTTCTTAATCACCTCGATGCTACGCGATGTCGTGACCCGGGGCACGGCCACTCATGCCCGTCGACTTGGACGCCATGACTTAGCCGGTAAAACCGGCACCACCAACGATCAGCGCGATGCCTGGTTTAACGGCTTTGGCGCCACGGTAGCAGCCACCGCCTGGATAGGTTTTGACGATAACCAACCATTAGGACGCAAAGAAACCGGTGGTCAGGCCGCGCTCCCGATGTGGACAAACTTCATGGCCGTGGCGCTGGCGGGACGGCCAGAACATGCGCTAACCGTTCCATCCGGGGTACGCAGAACGCTGGTTGACCCAACTACCGGCCTGCCCGTGATTGAAAGCGACCGGCCCGACCCGGGCGTTTGGGAATATCTCGACACCCGCATCAAGCCGCGAATTTTCGAACCACCCCCACCGCCCATCAATGATCTTAAAGCGGTGATTGAAAGTCTGTTTTAAGCTCAGGCACCCGAATAAATCCCCCTCCATCCGCCTTGGCAAAAGGAGGCAACCGGTCAAGCCCGCCCTTGCCAGCCCGTAAAATGTACCGAGCGCCCGCAAACATCTGCATCGCGCACGTGGGCCTGCCGGCATCGGCACCTCTTATAAATCGATATATCTTTAGGGTTAATCCCGTGAACGCTGACAATGCGCTACAATATCAGCCTTTCGGACGCGGCTCGGCACCGTCAACAAGACGCCTGATGCTAACCGCGATAAAGCGCGTTTTGCTGCGCATAACAACGACTCACCAATACGGGGTTGACTGTGATTGAGCTATTTCATTTCAGCATTCACGGCGGCGGCGATCACGGCGATGGCGTGGCCTCGCTGGTGGCGCATTTTCTGGTTGTCATCGAACAGGTGGCCAATCAGCCGCTGTCAGCAACATTAGCCTCGCTGATGCCTGGCATCGGCACGCTGGCCAATCTGCACCCATTGATTGTGCATTACCCTATCGCTTTTCTGAGCCTGTTCTGGCTGCTGGACAGCATCGCCAGGCTGACCGGCCATGCAACACTGCGCTCGGTTGCCAGCAGTCTTCTTTACTTAGGCACAGTGTCGGCAGGTCTTGCCGTCTGGGCCGGTCTGAATGCCGCCGAAACCATCGCGCATGACGGCACCGTGCATGACATCATGGAACAACATAAACAACTGGCTTTTGCCGTGTTAAGTGTTGCCGGCGTTTTGACACTGTGGCGCTTAGCGCTGACCTCGCGGGGCATCGTTGGCGCACTGCATAATCTGACCGCATTGGCGTTGTTAATTCTGGTGGCACTAACGGCCGACCTAGGTGGCTTTATGGTCTACCAACACGGCGTCGCCGTGGCCAAGGTCAAGTGGCCCGCACAACATGCCCACTCCCACGACAATGAACCGACGCCAGGTCGCGTCGCGCCGCACAGTCATGGCCATCAAACAGCCCATGACCATGACTTAGACCACGCCTTGCAGGATTTAGATGCGCCCACGACCGATACCATGCCCATGGAAACCGAGCCTGCTCACGAGCATCCGCCCCATGAGCACACACATTAAGTGCCACCCCTGCGTGTAGATGACGCCCTGTGGCACGAGCGACGTGCGGCAAGCATTGTTATCAGCGGCATGAATGCCGCTCAAGCCTAGACTTCTGAATCAGAACCGTTACATTTATGAGAACTCGGGTTAAGATATGCGGTTTTACTCGCGCTAGCGATGCGCTGGCTGCGGTATCAGCGGGCGTTGATGCGCTGGGGCTGGTGTTTTACCCGCCAAGCCCGCGTGCGTTGTCGATTGACCAGGCCGAGGCAATCTGCGCCGTACTGCCGCCCTTTGTCTCGGTGGTCGGCTTATTCGTCAATCCGGAACCGGAATGGGTACGTGACACAACACGCCGAGTCGCGCTGGATTGTTTGCAATTTCATGGTGATGAATCGCCTGAGTTTTGCAGCAGTTTTGCCAAACCGTATTTCAAGGCAATACGCATGGCGCAAGGCGTGGATTTAGCGCTTGAATGTCAACGCCACCAACAGGCTAACGCGATTTTAGTAGACAGCTATCAACCCGGCCACCAAGGCGGTACGGGTGCAGGCTTTGACTGGCAAAGATTGCCGAAGGCTCTGGCCAAGCCCTTGATTCTGGCTGGCGGATTGAGTGCTGAGAACGCACGACAAGCTATCGAACAAGTTCACCCTTACGCGCTGGATGTCAGCAGCGGCGTGGAATCGGCTAAAGGCATTAAAGACACTGGCAAAATGACGGCATTTATGACTGAGGTCACTCAGGCGGATATAGGCAAGCATTCATGACACAACCTTATCAATTTCCCGATGAACACGGCCATTTCGGCCCTTATGGCGGCTTGTTTGTCGCCGAGACGCTGATCGAGCCACTGGAAGAACTGAACCTGGCTTATCAGAAATATCTGAAAGACCCGGAATTTCAGGCCGAACTGGACAGGGACCTGCAGCATTATGTCGGCCGGCCCTCGCCGTTGTATTACGCTGAGCGTTGGTCCGGCCATCTGGGCGGAGCGCAGATTTATCTGAAACGCGAAGACCTGAACCACACCGGCGCGCACAAAGTCAACAACACCATCGGCCAGGCGCTGTTGGCCAAGCGCATGGGCAAGAAACGCATCATCGCCGAGACCGGCGCCGGTCAACACGGCGTGGCCACGGCCACGGTCGCCGCCCGGCTGGGATTGGAATGCGTGGTGTACATGGGCGCGGTCGATGTCGAACGGCAAGCCTTGAACGTGTACCGGATGAAGCTTTTGGGCGCCACCGTGGTGCCGGTGGAATCCGGTTCGCGCACACTGAAAGACGCACTGAACGAAGCCTTACGTGACTGGGTCACCCATGTGGATGATACGTTTTATATCATCGGCACGGTCGCCGGCCCGCATCCTTATCCGGCCATGGTGCGTGATTTTCAGGCGGTGATTGGCCGTGAGACTAAAAGCCAGTGTCTGGAGCAAACCGGCCGTTTGCCCGATTCGCTGGTCGCTTGTGTCGGCGGCGGCTCCAATGCCATTGGTCTGTTTTATCCCTTTATCGACGACCGTAGCGTGCAACTGGTAGGCGTTGAAGCCGCCGGCGATGGCATCAGCACCGGTCGCCATTCCGCGCCGCTGTGCGCGGGACGCCCCGGCGTTTTGCACGGCAACCGCACCTATCTGATCGAGGACGATGATGGTGAAATCATCGAAACCCATTCCATTTCCGCCGGTCTCGATTACCCCGGTGTCGGCCCTGAACATGCCTGGCTGAAAGACACCGGCCGGGCTGAGTATGTCGCCATCGATGATACCGAGGCACTGGTTGGTTTTCATCAGCTCACCGAACTGGAAGGCATTATTCCGGCGCTGGAAACCAGCCACGCAATCGCTTATGCCATGAAATGGGCGCCGACGTTGCCAAAAGAGCACATCATGGTGATCAATGTTTCCGGCCGCGGCGACAAGGATATATTTACTTTGGCCAAACGAGAAGGTATCGACTTATGAGCCGTCTGACAGCAACCTTCAGCCAACTGCGCACCACCGGCCGCAAGGCCTTGATTCCCTTTCTGACTGCCGGCGACCCCAACCCTGAATTCACCGTACCTGCGATGCACGCCCTGGTTGCGGCGGGTGCCGATGTGATCGAATTAGGGGTGCCGTTTTCCGATCCCATGGCCGACGGCCCGGTGATCCAGAAAGCCAGCGAACGCGCGCTCAAGCACAAAATGTCGCTGCGCAAAACCTTGACCCTGGTCGAGCAGTTCCGGGCTGACAATGCAGACACGCCGGTGGTGCTGATGGGCTATCTCAATCCTATCGAAGCCTTTGGCTACCGTGAACTGGCCGAGGCTGCCGCTAAGGTCGGCGTTGACGGCATTCTGACCGTTGATTTACCACCCGAGGAAGCCGCCGAATGGGTCAGCTTGCTGAAACAACGCGATGTGGATCCGATTTTCCTGTTGGCGCCGAACAGCCGCCCGCAGCGTATTGAGAAAATGGCCCAGTTCGGCAGCGGTTATCTTTATTACGTATCGCTGAAAGGTGTGACTGGCGCCGGCCATCTCGACAGCGCCGATGTCGGCCGCAAGGTTGCCGAAATCCGTCGCCTGACCGAGCTGCCCATCGCGGTCGGTTTTGGCGTGAAAAACCCCGAAACGGCTTTGGCAGTAGCGGAACACGGCGACGGCATTGTCATTGGCAGCGCTCTGATTCAATTGATCGAACAACAGCTTGATGCGCCCGACCAGGCGCTTGACGCGATCGTCGAACGCATCAGCAGCATCCGTCACGCACTGGACCACCGCAAATCTCAGGACGCTTTATGAGTTGGTTTGAAAAACTGGTTCCCGCCACCATCCGCACCGATGGCGCGCAAAAAAAGAAAGCATCGGTACCTGAAGGCTTATGGACCAAATGCCCCTCCTGCAACGCCATTCTCTACAACACCGAGCTGGAGCAGAATGCCGATGTTTGCCCCAAGTGCGAATATCACTTGCGCATTCCCGCTCGTCGCCGCCTGGCGCTGTTTCTGGATGACATCGGGCAGGCTGAGGAACTGGGTACGGGTATCAAGGCCACCGACCCCCTGCGTTTCAAGGATTCAAAAAAATATCGGGATCGACTGACCCTGGCGCAAAAACAAACCAAGGAAGCCGATGCCCTGGTGGTCATGAAAGGCACGTTGCACCAACGCCCGGTGGTTGCCGCGGCGTTTGAGTTTGCCTTTATGGGCGGCTCGATGGGCGCGGCAGTGGGCGAGCGCTTCGTGCGCGGCGTCAACGCCTGCCTGGAACAACGCTGTCCTTATGTAGTTTTTACCGCCTCGGGCGGTGCGCGCATGCAGGAATCCTTGCACTCCCTGTTTCAGATGGCCAAAACCAGCGCCGCACTAACCAGACTGGCCGATGCCGGGCTGCCCTATATCGTCTGCCTGACCGACCCGACCATGGGTGGCGTGTCCGCCAGCCTGGCCATGCTCGGTGACATCAATCTGGCTGAGCCTAACGCGCTGATCGGCTTTGCAGGTCCACGGGTGATTGAACAAACCGTGCGCGAGAAACTGCCGGAAGGCTTTCAACGTAGCGAATTCCTGTTAACGCACGGCGCCATTGACCGCATCGTTGATCGCAGGCTGCTGCGCGATGAAATCCATGCGTTATTAGGCTTGCTGGCTTGATGTACGGCCAGCCCGTACTTGACTGAGCCACCCATGACGACATTCGTGTCTTTGGCAGACTGGCTGTGCTGGCAGGAAACGCTGCATCCGCGCAGCATTGACTTAAGTCTGGAGCGGGTCAAGCAAGTCTTTCAGGCGCTGTGTCCAAACTACCGCAAACCGCTCACCCTGACCATTGCCGGCACTAATGGCAAAGGCTCATGCGCGGCATTGCTGGAAGCGATGCTGCGGGCTGCCGGCTACCAGGTGGGCACTTACACCTCGCCGCATTTGGTGCGTTACAATGAACGCATACGCATCAATGGCAAGGAAGTCGACGATGCCGCCTTGATCGCCGCGTTCACCCAAATCGAAGCGGTACGTGCCGGCATTTCTCTCAGTTATTTCGAATTCAGCACGCTGGCGGCCCTGTACCTGTTTAGCCAAGCCCATCTGGATGTACAAATTCTGGAAGTTGGCATGGGTGGGCGTCTGGATGCGGTGAATATCATCGATACCGATGTGGCGATGATCACCAGTATCGGCATCGATCACGCTGAATGGCTAGGCCCCACCCGCGCACATATCGCCCGGGAAAAAGCGGGTGTTTTTCGCCCTCAAACGCCGGTTGTGTGCGCTGAAATCGACCCGCCCGAGTGCCTGCTGGCATACGCCGAAACGCTTAACGCGCCCTTGTTACTGCTGAACCGTGATTTTAACGTCACCCGCCATGTGAACAGCTGGTCTGTGCGGGGCGGCCCGCGCCAGCACTACACCGGACTGACACCTCTGCCACTGCAGGGCGATCATCAATATCACAACGCCGCCGCCGCAATCATGGCACTGAGCCACTTGCCAACCGACACACCTATCAGCACCGACGCCATCAATCAGGGATTGGCGCAGGTGCGCCTGACCGGACGCCTGGAATTGTGTGACGGCCCAGTGCCAGTGCTGCTGGATGTCGGCCATAACCCACAAGCCGCGCAGACCCTGCTAGACTACTTATCAACACGGCCTGATTCACAACGCATACACGCGCTGTTTACCATGATGAAAGACAAAGATATTGGCAGCGTCATCGCCACTTTGAAAGACAGGGTGCATCATTGGTATTATGTTCCGCTTCCCGATAATCCGCGCTGCGCTGATCGCACAGCCATGGCTGACGCCTTCCTGCGCGAGCACGTCAGCCAGGTTACTTTGACCGCGACCAGCTTCGTAGATGCCTTGAAAACAGCACGGAAACACTGTCAGAACGGCGATTTATTACTGATTTTCGGCTCCTTTTTTCTCGTCTCCGAATATTTACGCACGCACCCTAACTGAGGCACGTCATGGATCAAGAACTGAAACAAAAACTGATCGGCGCGGCAGTGATTACCGCACTTGCTGCGATTTTTGTCCCGATGTTGTTTGACGAGCCCGCTGAACCTGAAGTCCCGCAACTGAAAGAACTGAGCATTCCTGAGCCGCCGGTCACATTACTGCATGACCCTACGGAAGGCAATGGCCAGCCAGTGCCTGTCTCGCAATCCACGTTGCCGACACCTTATGAACAACACCTGGCAAACCAGGCAGCTATCGACGAACTTGACAGCAGTGAAACCAGCGTCAGTGAATTGAGCACAGAAGAGCGTCAGGCAGAGCCACCTGATTTCACGCCTGCCGCGACCACAGCCTCCGACACGTCACCGGCCAAAGTGACGCCCAGCACCGATACCGACAGCAAAATCACCGGCCTCGCGCCGCCGCCGCCGCCGCCACAGGCTATAAGCAAATCCACCACCAGCAGCGCTGGCAACACCGGATCGAGTCAAAAACCTGCCCTCAAAGGAAACCACCTGCAAGAACATTGGTTGTTACAAGTGGCCAGTTTTACCGATCGCAACTATGCCGAGCGCCTGGTCAACAAACTCAAACAGGCCGGATACAGTGCCGTCACCCAACCCAGCGGCAAAGTGTTTCGGGTTAAGATCAGCCCCATTCCCAGCGCCACGCAAGCGCAACAACTGAAAACCGAAATCGACCGTTTAGCCAGAACCAACAGTTTGGTGAGGCGTGTCGCGGGCAGCGCAAAAACTGCGTCACCCGCCCCTCAAGGCAGCACTGATGCGACCGACCCCCCCGGCAATTTAGTGCGCTGGTACTTGCAACTGGGCAGTTTCAGTAATCAGGACAGCGCTCTGAAACTGCAACAACAGCTGCGCCAACTGGGCTTTCCCGCCCAACTGGACCCCATAAACCAGGATGGTGGACGCCTATACCGGCTGCGCGTCGGCCCGGAGCTGGATAAAGATCGCGCCCGCGCCGCACTGCAAAAAATTGAACAACAAACCCAACTGAAAGGCTTTTTAGTCTCGGATTGATGATGATTTGGGTAGATTACGCAATTGTTAGTCTGATCGGCATTTCCCTGATCATCGGTTTTCTGCGTGGTTTTCTGCGTGAAGCGTTCGCGCTGGTTATCTGGATCGCGGCCACCTGGATTGGCCTGACCTTCAGCAGGGAGCTGTCGGCACTGCTGACCTCGGTGGTCGCGCAACCGTCACTGCGCATCGCACTGGCGTTTGGATTATTGTTTGTGGTGACACTGATCATCGGCGCCATTATCAGCTTTCTGCTCGGTGAGTTAATCAAAAAAACCGGGCTTTCCGGCCTGGATCGACTGCTAGGCATGGTGTTTGGCGTCGTTCGCGGCGCAGTGGTCGTCGCCTTGATCATTCTTCTGGCCGGGCTTACGCCGCTGCCGGAAGACCCCTGGTGGCGTGAATCGACTTTGATTCCGCCGTTTCAGTCTTTGGCAACCTGGCTCAAGCAGCACATCCCAAGCGGCTTGGCTGGCACCATTGACTATCGCTCTGTCTAGTTAAAAAAGTATGTGTGGAATTGCTGGAATCGTTGGCCAATCGCCGGCCAATCAGGCGCTGTATGATGCGTTAACCGTTTTACAACACCGTGGCCAGGATGCTGCCGGTATCGCCACCTGCGCACAAGGCCGCTTACATTTGCGCAAGGACAACGGCCTGGTGCGAGACGTATTTGACCAGCAACAAATGCTGAAACTGAAAGGCAACATGGGCATCGGTCATGTCCGCTATCCCACCGCCGGCTGCTTCAGCTCAACCGAAGCACAGCCATTTTATGTCAACTCCCCTTTTGGCCTGACCTTGGCGCACAATGGCAATCTGACCAACACCGAGCAACTCAAAAAAGAATTGTTCCTGGAAGATCAACGCCATATCAACACCGATTCCGATTCGGAAGTGCTGCTCAATGTATTTGCTCATGAACTACAGGAACTGGGTAAACTGCGCCTGACCGTGGAGGATGTGTTTGCCGCCGTCGAGCGCGTGCATCAACGCTGCCGGGGCGCTTACGCCGTGGTCATCATGATCGCCGGCTTCGGCATACTGGGATTTCGCGACCCTAACGGTATTCGGCCTATCGTTTACGGCAGCCGGGAAAGTGAAACCGGAACCGAATACATGCTGGCCTCGGAAAGCGTGGCACTGGATGTGCAAGGCTTTGAACTGATTCGCGACATCGAACCGGGTGAGGCCGTGTTTATCGAAGAATCCGGCACACTGCACACCCGCCAATGCTCGCAAAACCCCAGGCATTGCCCGTGTATTTTTGAACATGTCTATTTCGCCCGGCCTGATTCGATTATCGACGACATTCTGGTGTACAAGGCGCGGCTGCGCATGGGCGAAAAACTGGCAGCGAAACTCCAACGCACCTGGCCCGATCATGATATCGACGTGGTGATTCCCATTCCCGATACCAGTCGCACTGCCGCACTGCAATTGGCCAATCAACTGGGCGTAAAATACCGCGAAGGCTTTATCAAAAACCGCTATATCGGTCGCACGTTCATCATGCCTGGCCAACACACCCGCAAGCGCTCGGTGCGTTATAAACTCAATCCCATTCATCTGGAGTTCGATGGTAAGAATGTGTTGCTGGTCGATGATTCCATCGTGCGCGGCACCACCTCCGAACAAATCATTCAAATGGCGCGCGACGCCGGGGCACGCAAGGTTTATTTTGCCTCCGCCGCGCCACCGGTGCGCTATCCCAACGTCTATGGCATCGACATGCCGTCAGCCGAAGAGTTAATCGCCCATGGCCGCAGCGAAGAAGAAGTCCGTGTCGCCATTGGCGCTGATCGGCTGATTTATCAAGACCTGGCTGATTTGATTGAAGCCGTGCGCAAAGGCAATCCAGATATACAGGAATTCGATACCGCCTGTTTCAGCAAACACTATGTGACCGGCGATGTCGATGATGCTTATCTGGACAGACTGCACGCGCAACGCAATGACAGCACCCGCAGCGAATCGAGCTCCGGTACGGTGCTCGATGAACTCAGCAGCACTGACTGACGTATTTAACTCTGGTACCTTTATGACAAGCGATTCTCACTGGCAACCGGCTACTTTGGCGATACGCGGCGGCCAACAACGCACCCAAGAATGCGAACACAGCCAAGCGATTTTCACCACTTCCAGCTATGTCTTCGCCAGTGCGGCGGAAGCCGCCGCACGCTTTCGCGGCGAGGCACCCGGCAATATTTATTCACGCTTCACCAACCCCACGGTAACCGCGTTCCAGAACCGTCTGGCACTGCTGGAACAAGGCCAGCGCTGCCTGGCATTTGCCTCCGGCATGGCGGCGATCATGGCCGTGGGCATGGGCCTGTTGAAAGCCGGCGACCATGTGGTGATTTCCCGTGGCGTATTCGGCAACACGGTGATTCTGTTCGAGAAATACTTCGGCCAATTCGGCGTTGACCACACCTTTGTCGATCTCACCGATACCGATGCCTGGCGCGCCGCCATTCAGGACAACACCCGTCTGCTGTTTCTGGAAACGCCATCCAATCCGTTGACTGAAATCGCCGACATCACCGCGCTTGCCGATATTGCTCACCAACACGATTGCCTATTGGTGGTCGATAACTGCTTCTGCACCCCGGCCCTGCAAAAACCTCTGGCCCTGGGCGCCGATATTGTGGTGCATTCAGCCACCAAATACCTGGACGGCCATGGCCGTTGCGTTGGCGGCGCGGTGGTTGCATCGGATGAAATCATCGAAAAATCCATTTACCCGTTTCTGCGCACCGGCGGCGCATCGTTGAGTCCGTTCAACGCCTGGACGTTTTTATCCGGCCTGGAAACATTGAGCTTGCGTATGCGGGCGCATTGCGACAACGCGCTGGCGCTGGCCTTATGGCTGGCCGGACAGGATTTCGTTGACCGGGTGCATTACCCAGGCCTGACCAGCCATCCCCAGCACGAACTGGCCAAACGCCAGCAAACCGGCTTTGGCGGCATTGTCAGCTTCGAGATCAAAGGCGGCCAGACCGAAGCCTGGCGTCTGATCGATCAAACCCGGCTGATTTCCATCACCGCCAATCTGGGCGATGTCAAAACCACCATCACCCATCCGGCCAGCACCACGCATGGCCGTTTGTCGCCGGAAGCCCGCGCCAAGGCAGGGATTAAAGACAACTTGTTGCGCCTGTCCGTTGGCCTGGAAGCGTTAGGCGACTTGCAGGCAGACTTAACGCCATAACGCCGCCTGCCACATCAGCACAACCGCCAGCCGTGGCGATTGAAAAAGCGGATAGCGGACACAGCAAAATAACGGATATGTCGCAAGCCTTTGCGTGCTGCATGTCCGCCGTGGTGCTGAATCCGCACCTTAGGCACAAAGGCGATGCGCCACCCGGCTTGGCGCAGCCTGAGCGACAAATCAAAATCCTCGAAATACATGAAATAATCCGGAGCAAACCCGTTAACCGACTGCCAGGCTGCGCAGCGTAATAACATAAAACAGCCGCTGGCAATCTCCACCTGCTGATGCGCCACCGATTCCGCATCAGCACGACATTCATAATCGGCCAATGTAGCCTGGCAACGCCGCTTTAACCAGGCCGGGGCGAAGCCGCGTAACAGCAAAACCCATAGTGATGGATAACGTTTCACCAAATACTCGCGCCCGCCCTCGGGCCGATAACACAAGGGCGTTAGCAAGCCGACTCCCGGCGCGCTGTAGAGATAGGCCAGCGCTGCGCTTAGCGCATCACGCTGGACATTGACATCCGGATTGATCACCAGATGATAATCACCCAAAGCCGACGCCGGCAGCTGATTATGGCCACGACCAAACCCCAGATTACCCGGCGCGATCATCAACTCCACTGCATACGGCCAGTGTTGTTGTAACAACGACCGCATAGCCTGTGCCTCCATCCCACCGGCATTATCGATCATAAACAAGACCACATCCGACAAAACACCTTCTGCCTGCGCGGCATCGACCGATGCCGCCAACGAACTTAAGGTCTTTGCCAGTAAAACCGGATCGGACTGAAACACTACCAGAGAAATCGATAAACGCATGGCCAAGTCTTGATGCAAAAGCCATCATTATTACCGACCTTGCCAACCATGACCATCGGCATCTGCCCAACCTGAAGGTAAGACAGCCAAACAAAAAAGAGCTAAGCTTTGAAGTCCTGTATTTTGCCGCTGAACTACGGCATCCTGGATGCCCATGTGCATAAAAGGATTATTAAAATGCGATGACCATGGCCGTACCTTCAGGAGAAATGCTTCAACCTGGCCATTTTGATTGTGAGACTGTTTATGACACCCAATTTTCTTACTCCTCAGACCACAACCCGTTTAACTTAAGCAATGTTACCCAAGACACCTCGCCCACTTTCTCGGTGTTGACATTCGACGGCTGGATCTAACCTCTCATTCACAAAGGAACTTGTCATGCCTTGGCTGACCGACCCAAGCACGCCGATCATGCTGGCGATGCTGTGCATCTTGTTAATACTGGTATTTTGGCTACTGCGCCGCAGCGCCGATCAAACGCATAGTCACCAACATGCGCTGGCCGAGGCCCATGCCAGATTCACACAATTACAAAGTGAACAGCAGCAACTGGCGCTGCAAGAAAACAGCCTGACACAGCAACTGGCCCATCAACAAGAACAACAGCACGAGCTACAACAACGCCTGGCGCAAGCCGAACACGACGCCCGGCAACTGCATCGCGCCCAGGCCACCCTAGAGGCGGTGACCAAACAGATGGCCGAAGCGCAACAACGCCTTGAACACACCGAACAACAACTGGAGCTAGCACGCCAACACACCGATACGCTGAAAGACAACCTGGCTCAGGAAGGGCAGAAATCCCGAGCACTGGAAGTCATGGCGGAACAGACCGAACAACACTGCCAGAGTCTGCAAAAGCAATTATCCGAGGCCCTGGCCAAGCAAGACAGCCTGCAACAGCGTTTGACTGAGCTAACCCAAGAACACACCCGCCTCCGCACCGAATACACCGAACGCGAAGACAGCCATGCCCGCGAACTGGCTAATTTCGAGCAACAAAAGGCCAGTCTTAGCGAGCAATTCAAACTGCTGGCCAACGATATTCTCGACGCCAAGGCAAAAATGCTGCAACAAACCAGTCAGGGCAGCCTGAGTTCGGTGTTAGCGCCGTTTCAGCAGACGCTGGATCAGTTCAAAAAAGAAGTGCATGACATCCATCATCGGGAAACCCACCAGCAAGGTGAATTGCGCAAAGAGCTGGAAACCCTGAAAACCTTGAACCAACAAATTACCACCGAAGCCCACGAATTATCCACCGCGCTCAAAGGCCAGAAAAAACTGCAAGGCAACTGGGGGGAATTGGTGCTGGAAAATGTGCTGGATCGTTCCGGCTTGCGACAAGGTCAGGATTATCAACGTGAGGTCAGCATCAACACTGAAACAGGCCGCCAGCGCCCGGATGCGGTGGTTTACCTGCCGCATGGCAAGCATTTGATTATCGATGCCAAAGTTTCACTGAATGCCTACACCCGCTATGTCAATGCCGAAGATGACAACGAACGCGCCAGCGCACTGAAAGAGCATGTCAAAGCCATCACCCAGCATATCAAGACACTAGCCGGCCGTGAGTATTTTCAATTACCCGGACTGAACTCACCGGACATGGTGTTCATGTTCATTCCCATCGAGTCCGCGTTTGTCGAAGCGTTCAAAGCGGATGAAACGTTGTTCGAGTCCGCTCTGGAAAGCCATGTCCTGGTCGCCACACCCACCACCTTACTGACCAGTCTGAACATCGTGCGCCAACTCTGGCGTTATGAAGAACAAAACAAACACACCGCCGAACTGGCCGACAAGGCGGAAAAAGTCTTCAAGAAACTCAATACATTTCTGGCCAGTTTCGAGAGCATCAAGAAGGGACTGGATAAAGCCAATGAGGCTTATGAAAAAGCGGAAAACCAGCTGCTCAGCGGTAAAGGCAATCTGGTCAAGCAAGTCGGTGATTTCAAAAATCTGGCACCCGCCATCAAGGCCGAGCTGCCCGATTATTTCACTGACAAAGCAGCGCTGGAAATTGATTTCATCACCACCGACCCAAGCAGTGATTTACCGCCTGATTAATGCCGAAAACGGTCGCGGCAAGCATTAGCCGCGACCTGGCTCATCATTGCGACCTTACGATCCCGCCACCGACAGATTAGCCAACAGAATCGACCCGGTATGAATACTGCCGCGCCGGTCAACATCATTGCCCACCGCAACAATCGATTGGAACATGTCTTTCAGATTTCCGGCGATGGTGATTTCTTCGACCGGGTATTGAATTTCGCCCCGTTCCACCCAAAACCCGGCCGCGCCCCGGGAATAATCACCGGTAACCAGATTTACGCCCTGCCCTAACAGTTCGGTCACCAACAGGCCGGTGTCCATTTGTTTCAATAAACCGTTAAAATCCAGATTGCCCGCATCCAAGGTCATGTTATGCACGCCACCGGCATTGCCGGTGCTGGCCAGACCGAGCTTGCGCGCCGAATAGGTATCGAGCAGATAATCCAGCAGCACGCCGTCTTTCACCAGGTCTTTAATCCGGGTGGCCACGCCTTCGGCGTCATAACTGGCGCTGGCCAACGCGCCCGGCAGCAACGGTTGTTCGTGGATATGGATAAACTCAGGAAATATCCGGGTATCTTTGGCATCCAGCAAAAAGGTCGATTTACGATACAGATTGCCACCGCTGATCGCCCCTGCGAACGAGCCTAACAGACTGCGGGCGATTTCCGGCGCCAGTAAAACCGGACATTGCCGGGTACTCAGGCCGCGTGCGCCCAAACGCTTAACCGTGCGCTCGCCAGCGATGCGGCCAACCTCGGCGGCGGCTTGCAAGTGCCCTGCATCCCGCGCCACCGTATACCAGTAATCGCGCTGCATTTCCTCGCCGCGCCGGCCCAGCACCGAACACCCCAAGCTGTGACGGGTGGCCAGATGGCTGTGACAAAAACCCAGACTGTTGGCAAATACGCTGACGCCCTCGTGCGCGGTCACGGATGCGCCTTCGGAATTGTTGATTTCAGATGAAACTGCCCGCGCCGCCTGTTCGCATTCAATCGCTATGGCCAGCGCTTGATCGGCGTCAATCGGCCAGGGATGATGCTGATCCAGATCGGGGAACGAAGTCGCCAACCAGTCCTTCTCCGGCAAGCCGGCCGCCTCATCCTCACCACCTAAACGGGCAAAGTTAATCGCTTTGGTCACGGTTTCCTGAATCGAGTCGGGATTCAGATCGTTGGTGCTGGCCGAGCCTTTGCGCTGGCCCAGATATACCGTCAGGCTCAAGCCCTGGTCGCGATGATGTTCCAACGTTTCCAGTTCACCCAGACGGGCGGTGACCGACAACCCCTGATTCAGGCCCAGCGCTACTTCCACGGCAGACGCGCCTTGTGTTTGCGCCTTGGCCAGGGTTTCTTGTACCGTCTGTTCAAGATCGGTCAGTTTGTTTTGATCGAAGGTTAATGGCTGTCTGCTCATTGCGCGGTTCCTCCCACGGTCAAACCCTCGATACGCAAGGTCGGCTGCCCCACGCCCACCGGCACGCTTTGCCCCTCCTTGCCGCAGGTGCCGACGCCGGAATCCAGCTCCAGATCGTTGCCGACCATGCTCACCCGGGTCAGCACATCCGGGCCATTACCGATCAAGGTCGCGCCTTTCACCGGATAAGTGATTTTGCCGTTTTCAATGCGATAAGCTTCGCTGGCGGAAAACACGAACTTGCCGGAGGTGATGTCCACCTGACCGCCGCCAAAATTTTTCGCATACAAACCATCGGGCACCGAGGCGATGATTTCCCCAGGATCATGCTCGCCCGGCAGCATGTAAGTGTTGGTCATGCGCGGCATCGGCAGATGGGCGTAGGATTCGCGGCGGCCATTGCCGGTGGGCGCGACACCCATCAAACGGGCATTGAGCCGGTCTTGCATGTAACCTTTCAGCACGCCGTTTTCGATCAACACCGTGCATTGGCTGGGCACGCCCTCATCGTCGATGGTCAATGAACCACGTCGATCCGCCAGGGTGCCGTCATCGACCACCGTGCACAACGGTGATGCGACTTGGCTGCCCACTTTGCCGCTGAACGCGGAGGTGCCTTTGCGGTTGAAATCGCCTTCCAGGCCATGGCCAATGGCTTCGTGCAATAAAATTCCCGGCCAGCCCGGCCCTAACACCACGGTCATCACTCCGGCCGGCGCGGCTTCAGCCTTCAGATTGACCAAAGCTTGCCGCACCGCTTCGCGGGCATATTCTTCACCAAGCTTACCGTCGATGAAGCGACGAAAATCAAAGCGCCCGCCCCCGCCCATGCTGGCGCGCTCACGGCGACCGTTTTCGACCATGATCACAGTCACATTCAGTCGCGTTAACGGCCGGACATCAGCCACTAATCCCGCCTCCGGATTCATCACCAGGATGTGTTCGTAATTACCGGCCAGATGTACGATAACTTCTTCAATGCGCGAATCCAGCGTCCGGGTGTAGCGGTCGAGTTCATGCAGAAAAGCGACTTTTTCGGTATCTTCAAGACCGGTCAGTGGATTTTCTGCCGGATAGCGCTTGACATAATTTGGCTGGCTTTGGCTAGCACTCAGCGCATTCTGACCTTGCCGGGCGATGGCGCTGACATGTTCGGCGGCGGTCAACAAGGCAGGCAGTTCCAGGGTATCACTGTAGGCAAAGCCGGTTTTTTCGCCGCTGATCACGCGCACGCCTGCGCCCTGCTCAATAGAATGACTGGCTTGTTTCAGCAGCCCGCTTTCCATAATCCAGGATTCGGTACGGCAGTGTTGCAGATAAATATCAGCGGCGTCGATGGCAGGGCCCAGCATCCGGCCCATGACTTTATCAAGATCCTGGGCGCTAAGACCCGAGCGCAGCAGCAAGGTTTGCTCGGCATGTTGCAGTAAATCATTCATGTATTTTTTTCGTCGTTAAGTTAGCGGTTCTGTTGAGCATAACGGGAATAACCCGTTTGTCGATAGTTTATGCGGCATTGAGGGTCATTGTACCGTAACCGTTCACAGCCATTAGGTCGGTGAACGGTTACACACGGCTGACAGGCTTCAGCGGCTTCCGCGCTCGGGTTACGCGTTCAAACCTGATAATAGCCGCGATACCATTCGACAAAACGGGCTATACCGACTTCAATCGGCGTACCAGGTTGGTAGCCCACATCATCGACCAGGGCTTTGACATCTGCATAGGTATCCGGCACATCGCCCGGCTGCATGGGTAACATTTCCTTGATCGCCGTTTTACCTAGCTGCGCCTCCAACACTTCGATATAACGCAATAACGGCACCGGTTGCTGATTGCCGATGTTATACACCCGCCAGGGGGCCGGGCTGGCGCCCGGATCTGGCTGCTGACCTGACCAGGCAGGATTGGCTTGCGCAATATGATCCAGCGTGCGTATGACGCCTTCGACAATATCATCGATATAAGTAAAATCGCGCCGATGATGGCCGTAATTGAATACTTTGATCGGTTCACCCGCCAAAATGGCGTGCGTAAATAAAAACAATGCCATATCCGGGCGTCCCCACGGGCCGTAAACGGTAAAAAAACGCAATCCGGTGGTGGGTAAGCCATATAGGTGGCTATATGTATGCGCCATCAGTTCGTTGGCTTTTTTGGAGGCTGCGTAAAGGCTTAAGGGATGATCGACATTGTCGTGCACGGAAAAGGGCAACGCTGCATTAGCGCCATACACGGAACTGCTGGAGGCATACACCAGATGTTCGACTTGATGATGGCGGCAACCTTCCAGGATGTTCATAAAACCCAGAATGTTACTGTCCATATAGGCATGGGGATTTTCCAGCGAATAACGAACGCCTGCCTGGGCCGCCAGATTGACCACGCGCCGCGGCTGATAGCGTTTGAATAACGTTGCCATGGCGGTACGGTCGGCGATGTCCACGGTTTCATGCGTATAAGCCGGATGCGCCAACAAGCGCTGCAGCCGATTTTGCTTCAATTGCACATCGTAATAATCATTCAGGTTATCCACGCCGATCACGTCATCACCACGCGCCAACAACCGTAACGCCAAATGACTGCCGATAAAACCCGCCGTACCGGTCACCAGAATTCTCATGCTGTCTTTGTTTCCTTGCCTTGTCTGTTGCCGTTAATGAAGCGCTACAGCCTGCTCGTCGCCGTGACCTGCCAGGCTGAAACCCCTAACTATAACTGATTTTCCTGCTCGCCCCCGTTCAGAGGCTGCGCTTATTTGAACAATTTGCCAAGCAGCGTGACCAGATTATCCAGCAAGTCCAGTTCTGAGTGCTCCCTAAAATCGGCAGAAGGCAACGGACGCGATGATTTAAGCGCAGGCTTGGCCGCCATAGCGGATGCTTTCGCTTCGGCCAGCAAAGTACCGCCGGCTTTGCGCCATTCCATCAAATGGGTGATTTCGCCATTATCTAACCAGATACCGTGAGCGTTGCATCGGTCGATCACCACGCCACTGCGATAGCCGTAGTTAATTCTGCGCATGAAATGCTGACAAACCGGACAACGAATATATTTAACCTTGTGCCGACGCCCTGGATAACGCTCATCATTGATCGCATCCAGTAACTTGGGGTTGATATCGAAAACAGGCGAGACCGCACTTTCCAATACACGCTCGATTTCACCCGGGTCAAAAAACAAACCAAAACACCGCGCACACCGTTCCAGTAATAACTCACCCTGGTTATCGTTCAGCGCCAGCTTGATGGTTTGCAAATGACAGGCGCAATGCGGACACGTTCGCGGCGATGCTGCTGCCAGCGTGACAAATTCATGTTTACCGTGCAAATCGACATCATTGCGGGTGTTGCAATATCGGCATCGATTGCTGTTGGCGGGCAAGGGAGCCGAACAGGCATGACAACGGTGCATCGGTCACAGCGCATCAATCATGGCTTTACGTTTGTCCGCGTATTCTTGCGCGGTCATCAAGCCTGCTTCGTGTAATTGCTTTAACTGCGCCAGTTTTGCCGCGATATCTTCAGTACTGACCTTAGGTGCTGTCATGGTTTGTGACATGACCTGGCCAAAGCCAATACCCGCGCCTATACCCATGCCTGCCCCGGCCGCGCCACTCTCATTACGCGCCGCATCGCGCATGGCTTCCAATTGTTGTAACTGAGCAAAATCCAGCCCGGCCTGTTGAGCTGCCTGGGCATCAGCCATGACGTTGGCAATGCGCTGGATACGCTGTTGTGTTTCGGGGTCAAAATGGGTGCCTTCGATACGAAAATCGGTCATCACCACACCCAGTTTACTGAATGTCTGCGCCAGTCGACTCAGCATATTGGCGGCAATTTCTTCTCGATTGGCATCGATTTCAACATAACTGAAACGGCTTTCCGCCAGATAATCGGTCAGTGGATGCACAATACGCGCCATCATGACCTGGCGAAATTCATCGATACCATACTGCGCCTGGCCGCCCACCAGGGTGGTGAAAAACCGTTCAGCATCGGCCATCTGGTAGCTGAAATTGCCATAGGCTTGTAAACCGACGGGAAACTGGTAGTGAGGGTCGGCATATTTAATCATCGAAGTGGTGCCCCATTTCTGGTCGACCACGCGAGCGGTTCGGTAGAAGTAAAGCCCCACCTTGTGCTCACTGACAAAAAATTGCATGACTTTCTTGATCGTAGTCCAGAACGGGATATTGGCGGTTTGCAACTCAATCATACAGGGCGACTGAATAACCGCCTTGACCACACCTTCATAAATGAAAATACAGCCTTGCCCTGGGCCTACAATCAACTTCGACGCATTTTTGATTTCATCGCCGTTGTCAGTCCATTGCTCGAACAAGACATCAGGGGCTGGATGACGCCATTCAACGACAGAACGCAATTGGCGTTTGATGCCTGCAAAAATCATAAAGCCCTCCCCGACTACTCGCCCCTCTCGCAACCGAGAGGGACTTTCAAGGTCTGTGGTTAACGGTTAAAAACTTGGCCGGTAACGCAACGTGAAAAAAAAGTTCAGATCATCGGTATTGAAGCCAGCCACGGTTTGGTAGTGTTTGTTGAGCAGATTATTGACCTTGGCTTGCAGCAATAAGTCTTGATGCAGCTGATATTCACCGCGTATATCCAAGGTCACAAAGCCTGATACTTTATTGGTATTGGCAAGATCATCAAAACGCCGCCCTTCGCCGTTCACGGTTACGCCAACACCGACATCGCCAAAACGCCGGTCTACATCCAATCGCAGCGTACTTTCCGCCCGACGCGGCAGCAGTTTGCCGCTGTTACCGCCGGATTCGCGGTTTTCCGGGTTCAGATGCGTCAACTGCAGGTTGATGTCAAAGCCCTGCCATTGACTGGCTATCATCGCTTCAATGCCACGAATCCGCGCCTGACTGATATTTTCCGGCAGAAAAAAACTGTCAAAGGCAATCAAGTCATCGATGTAGGTGTAATAGCCATTGATCGCCCAGTTAACACCGAAATGATCACCTTTAAGACCGAGTTCAAAGCTGCGCGATCGCTCCGGTTTCAGGCCGGCATTGCCAAACCCGGGGAAGTACAGCTCGTTAAAGGTTGGTGCCTTGAACGCCTTGCCAAAAGCAAACGTCAGTTTGAAATCCCAAGGCAGTTGATAACCTACAGCTGCATTCCAGGTGTTGAACTGATTGAACTGATCATTAAAATCGCTGCGATAGCCCAACACCCAGTCCAGGGCGTCATAACGTCCTTGATATTGCGTGAATACCGCATGATTGTTACGGGCCGACTCGGTGAATGCCGTTGTGCTTTCCACCCGGTCACGCAAGAAATCATAGCCTAAGGACAGCAAATGATCATCGGTGATAGCAAAATCATTTTGCATGGACGCAGAAATGCGCTCGGTATTGAAAAAACTGACAAAAGTCCGGTCGAATTTATTATTGCCCCGGTCTTCACTCTGACCACCGCGCAAAGTCATGGTCCAGAAATCATTAACATCCCAAATGGCCGAACCACCGACCACTTGCTGATAAAAATCCAGATTGTTCCCCGAAAACGGCCCACCGTCAAAGCTGGTTTTACCTTCCGACACAAAACCTGTCGCCTCCAGCGTTAAAACATCGCCAAAGCGGTGCCCTAAACGGATCGAACCGGATTCATTGCGGTGATTATCATCGTCCGGATCGATGGCAAAGCAGCCGGACTCAAAACCGCCATTACAAGCATTAAAGCCACGACTCTCCTGATGGGTGATGTTAATGTTATACCAGGAATTGTCGAGCTGACCGGAAACACCCCCCGAGGTGAAATAACGTAAATGACTGCCAATACCGGCGCTGAATTCTGGTTGCATGGTATTTTGCGCCGCTTTGCGCGTATGAATGTGGATGATGCCCCCCATGGCCTCGGTGCCATACAAACTGGATCGTGGCCCACGAATGACTTCTATTGAATCGATTTCATAAATCGGAATATCCTGAAACGCGGTCACCCCGACCGTGGTAGAGCCTACCCGAATGCCATCGATCATCACCAGTACCTGATCGGACTCGGTACCGCGAATAAACACCGAGGTATTCTGACCTAAGCCACCGCTGTTGGTGATATTGATACCTGCCAGACCCCGCAAAGCGTCTTCGACGCTATTGATTTGGCGCTGTTCCAGCATTTGCCGGGTAATGACCGTGGTCGAAGCTAAATCGGAGGCTCGCTGAGTACGCGTCGCGGTCACGGTCATTGACGGTTGTGCCGCTGGCGGCTGCGCCGCCTGAGCGATCATCGGCGCTAACCCGCCGACCAGTAGGTAAGTAAAAAAGGGGAAATAAGTTTGCGTCATGTGAAATAAAATTAAGCAGCGCACCACCCGTGCGCGGGTTAAAAAAATAACGCAAACGATGGCAACTGGAACGACCTGAACAGGCAACAAACACGACAAACAGGCCATCAGCACAGCCCACCGCCGCGTCAGGAAGATATCAAGGCCGGTCTCCGGACTGGTCGGTGATGTTGCCATCGGGCCAAACGCCTTCCCATGCCTTAACGCACAGTGGCTTACCTGTCTGACCTTAACCTGACTTACCGTTGCGGGGGCAGTGCCGGCTTTGCACCGGCTTCCCGTTTAACGAAGCGTGTAACCGCCTCGAACCTTGAGGCGCGTATTGTATACCGATCACTCGCAATATGAGCGGTCATGCAAGAAAAACAGACCAGCTCTAGGCCTATCTGAGGTCAATTGCCTGGCCACACGACTGCACAACAATCTAAATGCTTGACACTACCGCAACCGGCCATGGACAATGAGTTTCCTTTTTTGTCATAGAGTTAGCAATGAATCGACGCGAAGAATACCTTGACCAGCTAAAAACCAAACTCGACACATGGAATGCTGAAATTGACCGGTTAGAAGTGCAAGCCGAACTTGCCAAGGCCGATATCAAGGATGACATACACAAACAATTATCCAGCCTGAAGAACAAGCGCAACAATCTGAAAACGCAACTAGAGCAGGTACAAAATGCCAGCGAAGAGGCTTGGGAAGACATTAAAAAAGGCATTGACCTGACCCTGGACATCCTCAACGAAACTGCCCAATCGGTCGCCACTCGCTTCAAATAGTGCAACATTCAATCTAATGTTACCGCTGCATTCCCGCGCAACGCTGGCCATGACAAGTGGTGCTGGAATGCATCGGGGTTATTAACGGCATACCCGCTCCAAGGCTCTGAATGCGCATCCCTTGAACGTCTTTTCGATACTGCCGTGCTGATCGCTTATTGAGGCCTGTTCGGCGCGGCATTTTTAGCGGCTACCATCCTGCCCTTTTGTTCCGAAGTCTGCTGAAGAACATTCAACTGACTTCGACGCTGTCCACTGCCTCGCGCTCAACTGACCAAAGTTTCTCCAGCTGATAAAATTCTCGCGCTTGTTCAGTAAACAAGTGCACAATAACATCGCCTAAGTCCAGCAATACCCACTCTGCGCTCACGCCGCCTTCTTGCCCCCAAGGCTGGACACCCTGCGCCTTTACCGACTCGCGCACATAATCTGCCAAAGCATTAAGGTGACGGCTCGATGTCCCGGTAGCAACAACCATATAATCCGTAATGGTGGTTTTACTTTTCACATCCAACGCCGTAACTCTCTCACCTTTACGTTCGTCCAAGGTATGAGTGACAAGCTCTAATAACTGCTGACTTTGCATAGGCTATTTCCTGAGTAAAACTTAAAAAACAATAGGCGAGTATAACTTAGGGAAGCTCTGAGTTTAATCTTAAGCTTTCTTAAGAGGCCGAATCATGGTGCAATTTTCGTAATCACTGGGCCGTACTCAAGCAGGCACAAAAAAAGGCTTAGTGGATTTCTCCAGCTAAGCCTTTCTTGTTTTGTATGGCTCCCCCGGACGGGCTCGAACCGCCGACCTAGTGATTAACAGTCACCCGCTCTACCGACTGAGCTACAGGGGAATAAAACTTTTTTGCGTTGGCGCGCCCGGAGAGATTCGAACTCCCGACCGCTCGGTTCGTAGCCGAGTACTCTATCCAGCTGAGCTACGGGCGCCTAACGTAAGCATTTAATTATAACTTTTGATTTTTACTGCGTCAACAAAAATGGCGGAGAGTGAGGGATTCGAACCCTCGATGGGAGATAAAGCCCATACTCCCTTAGCAGGGGAGCGCCTTCAGCCTCTCGGCCAACTCTCCATATTTCTTGTTGCGGGTTATTCGGATCCAGAATCCGAAAGGTCTTGCTCTTTCTTGATACGTTCGTAAATTTCTTCGCGGTGCACCGATATATTTTTAGGAGCGTTGACACCAATGCGAACTTGATTGCCTTTGACACCCAACACCGTGACCGTGACATCATCGCCGATCATCAATGTTTCCCCAACCCGACGAGTCAAGATAAGCATGGTTTCTCCCTTATTATCAGTATTACCCAGCTTTCATTGCCGTAACCAGCAAGCTGGCTATTATAACATTAGTGCCGGGTTTGTATACCTTTCGTAGAAAATCCCCAGCCATTCTCAGTTTGAGCATTTGCGACATATCAAGGAATGCCGTGAACCCATCCATAGGGGCTTTACGGCAATCCATGCTGCCGACATCCTCACTAAGTGCTCCTAATGTCTTTTTTAGACTCCAGATGAGTTACTCCCTAGAGCGAGGGTCTAGCTTAAAGAAGCCGTGTGCGCGGAATGGAAGCCTCACTCAAGCCTACATGACGTATTCACAGCGTCTTCTGCCAGGCCACCTGATACAACAAACGTCCACTGGAATCTTCATAATGAGAATGGCTGCAACCCCCGGTTATGCTCGCATCAACATCCGTCCACCATGATCAGAACTCAGGACTTCAGCTCACCTCAGACCGTCGGCGCTTTTTCCAATTCAAAAGCATCGTGCAATGCACGCACCGCCAGCTCCAGGTATTTTTCATCCACCACCACGGAAATTTTGATTTCCGAGGTGGAAATCATGCGGATATTGATATTTTCGTCCGCCAGAGCCTTGAACATGGTGCTGGCGATACCTGCGTGCGAGCGCATACCGACGCCAACCAGCGACACTTTAACAATTTTGTCATCTCCGGTCACGGATTTAGCGCCTAATTGCGCACAAGTATTTTCCAGTATGGTCAACGCTCGTGCATATTCACTGCGATGCACGGTGAAGGTAAAATCGGTGGTGTCATCGCCGGCGATATTCTGCACGATCATATCGATTTCGATATTGGCTTCGGCAACCGGCCCTAAAATTTTTGACGCGACGCCGGGCAAATCCGGCACCCCGGTGATCGTCAATTTGGCTTCATCGCGATTAAAGGCAATACCTGAAATCAAAGCTTGTTCCACAGTCTCTTCCTCATAACTGATCAAAGTACCCTGCCCTTCGGTAAACGACGACAGAACACGCAACGGGACATTGTATTTTCCGGCAAATTCCACCGAACGGATCTGTAACACCTTGGAACCCAGACTGGCCATTTCCAGCATTTCCTCGAAGGTGATCTTGTCCAGCCGCCGGGCGTTGGAAACCACCCGGGGGTCGGTGGTGTAAACGCCATCGACATCGGTAAAAATACAGCATTCATCGGCTTTCAGCGCCGCTGCCAACGCGACCGCGGTGGTGTCGGAACCGCCGCGTCCCAGCGTGGTGATGTTGTCATGTTCGTCCACGCCTTGAAAGCCGGCCACCACCACCACCGCGCCCGAGTCAAGATTCTGCTGTAACCGCTTCTGGTCAATATTGACGATGCGCGCTTTGGTATGACTGCTGTCGGTCAGAATACGCGCCTGCCCGCCGGTATAGGAAAAAGCCGGACAATTCAACGCGTGCAAGGCCATGGTCAACAGGGAAATAGTGACTTGCTCACCGGTGGCTAACAACACGTCCATCTCGCGCGAGGTCGGCTGATCCTGCATGGCCTTGGCCAAATCGACCAGGCGGTTGGTTTCCCCGCTCATGGCCGAGACCACGACCACAATCTGGTGACCTTCCCGCCTGGCCAGATTGACTTTGTCCGCCACCGCCTTGATCCGTTCCACGCTGCCGACGGAAGTGCCGCCAAATTTATAGACGAATAAAGCCATGTATCAAAATCCGTAATTAAGCATTTAATTGTTGTTTAACCCAATCGGGAACCCAGGCCAGCGCTTCCGGCAGCTTATCAGGCAGATTGCCGCCGGCTTGCGCCATATCGGGCCGGCCGCCGCCTTTGCCGCCGACTTTAGCCGCCACTAGACCGATCAGCTCGCCGGCTTTCAGGCGCTTGCTTTCGGCTTTGGAAACGGCGGCGATCAGGCTGACTTTATCACCCTGCGTGGTCGCCAGTACCACCACCGCCGCACCCAGTTGATCACGCAACCGATCAGCCAGCTCGCGCAGGGTTTTGGCGTCCGCGCCGTCAATCGCCACCGCCAGCACTTTAATCCCTTGAATATCAACCGCCTGATTGACCAGATCGGCGCTGGATGAGGCCGCTAATTGGCTCTTGAGCTGGCTGAGTTCCCGGTCGAGCTGACGATTTTTATCCAGCAGTTGCTGCACCTTATCGACCAGTTGTTCGGGCGCGGTTTTAAGATTTTCCGCCAAAACGTTCAAACGCTGTTCCAGACCTGCAAGATAGTCGAACGCGGCCGCGCCGGTGATGGCTTCAATACGGCGCACACCGGAGGCAACGCCGGTTTCCATGACGATTTTGCACAGCCCGATATCGCCGGTACGTTGCACATGTGTGCCGCCGCACAATTCGATGGAAAAATCGCCCATGGTCAGCACCCTGACCTGATCCCCGTATTTTTCCCCGAACAACGCCATCGCGCCGTGCTCCAGAGCTTGATCTTTGCTCATTTGTTCGGCGGCCACCGGTAGATTCCGGCGAATCTGGGCATTGACCTCGGTTTCAATTTGCCGAAGCTGCTCCCGGCTGACCGGCTCGAAATGGGCAAAGTCAAAGCGCAGGCGCTGACTGTTGACCAGCGAGCCTTTTTGCGTGACATGACTGCCCAGAATCTTTCGCAGCGCGGCATGCAGCAAATGCGTGGCCGAGTGGTTTCGCGCCGTGGCCTGGCGGGAATCGGCATCGACCTGCCCCTGAGCTTGCGAATTGACGGTAATCCGTCCTTGACTGACCTTGCCGTAATGCAGATGGGCGTCGCCTTGTTTTTGCGTGGTGGTAACCTGAAACTCGCCGGTATCGGTAACGATACGGCCTCGATCACCAACCTGACCGCCGGATTCGCCATAAAACGACGATTGATCGAGCACGATCACGCCTTCCTCACCGATTTGCACAGCATCGACCGGTTGCCCCTGAGCAAACAAACCGACAATCGTGCTGTTTTGTTCGAGATGGTCATAGCCGGTAAACTCAGTGCCACCGTTAATGGCCAGCTCGCCGCCTTGCTCGCTGCTGAACTGGCTGGCCGCGCGCGCGCGCTGTTTTTGAGCGCTCATTTCGGTTTCAAATCCGGCGTGATCGATGGTTAAACCGTGTTCACGAGCATAATCGGCGGTCAGATCCACCGGAAAGCCGTAAGTGTCATACAAAAGAAACACCACATCACCGGGAATGGTCTTGCCCGATAATTTTGCCATGCCGACTTCCAGAATCCGCATTCCGGCATCCAGGGTTTCGGCGAAGCGCTGTTCTTCTTTTTGCAAAACCCGTATTATCTGCGCCTGTTGCGTGATTAGTTCAGGGTAGGCCTCGCCCATGGCTTCGGCCAGTGGCGCGACCAGCTGGTAAAAGAACACCTCACGAATGCCCAGCCGGTAGCCATGGCGAATTGCTCGACGAATAATACGCCTAAGCACATACCCCCGGCCTTCGTTGCTGGGCAGCACGCCATCGGCAATCAAAAACGCGCTGGAGCGGATATGGTCGGCCAGCACTCGTAGCGAGCTGTGGTCGGTATGATCCAACCCGGCCAATTTCGCCCCGGCAGCCAACAAGCCTTTGAACAAATCGATGTCGTAATTACTATGAACGCCCTGCATCACTGCGGCGATACGCTCCAGGCCCATGCCGGTATCGACCGAAGGTTTAGGCAGCGGCGTCAGATCGCCATTGGCCGCCCGGTCATACTGCATGAACACCAGATTCCAGATTTCCACATAACGGTCGCCTTCTTCATCGGGCGAGCCGGGTGGGCCACCGGCAATACTGTCGCCATGATCGTAGAATATTTCACTGCACGGCCCGCACGGGCCAGTTTCGCCCATGGACCAGAAGTTATCTTTAGCACCAATACGCGAAAACCGTTTCGGATCAACGCCGATTTCATTCAGCCAGATATTTTCCGCCTCGCTATCTTCCTCGAAGACGGTCACCCAGAGTTTTTCCGCCGGGATAGCCAGTTCCCGAGTCAGAAATTCCCAGGCCAGATGAATAGCTTCGCGTTTGAAGTAATCGCCAAAGCTGAAATTGCCCAGCATCTCGAAGAACGTGTGATGGCGCGCGGTGTAACCGACATTTTCCAGATCGTTATGCTTGCCGCCGGCGCGTACGCAACGCTGACTGGAGGCGGCGCGCACATAACCGCGCTGCTCTCGCCCCAGAAAAACATCCTTGAATTGCACCATGCCGGCGTTGGTAAACAACAATGTTGGATCATCGGCAGGCACCAGCGAGCTGGACGGCACCTGGGCATGCTGGTTGCGCTGAAAAAAGTTGAGAAAAGCCTCCCGAATCCGGGCGCAGGTCATCACTTGGGTCATGAGTCAATCTTTTCCATTTGCTGAATGAGTAATTTCCGACAATACGGTTTGGATAAGCGTAAGCGGAAAACCACGTTGCACCAGAAAACGAACGCATCGGGCATAATCTGCGCGGCCATCTGGAGGGGCGCTTCCATACTTGCGTTGATAGACGTTGCGTAAACAGGTGGGCCAATCGGTTGCAAGTTCGGCCAACAGCTCGGGCCAATTCGGTTTTTCCACGCCACGCTGGGCCAGCTCCTGGTCGATTTTTAATGGGCCGTAGCCTTTTGCCAGCCGCGAACGAGCGTAGATTTCGGCAAATCGGCCATCATCCAGCCACGCCTTGGCCATACATTCGTCCACGACATTCTGAATCACCGCATCGGCATAGCCACGCAGTGATAACTTATGCCGCAACTCCTTTGCACTGTGTTCGCGGCGCGCCAGTAATCCCAACGCGCATTGCCTTGCCGCTTCGAGCTCGTTAGCTTCGACGTCAGTCATTCACCGGACTGTCAGGCATATCGTCGATAGCATCGTTTTCTGTATGCGGCGCTACGACAGAAGGCAAGGCATGGGCGCGAATTTTTGCTTCCAATGCCTGAGCGGCTTCAGGGTGCTCTTTGAAATAAAGTTTGGCGTTGTCTTTGCCCTGGCCGATTTTGTCATCGCCATAGCTGTACCAGGAACCGGATTTCTGCACGAAGCC
Organism: Methylococcales bacterium; assembly: GCA_032251045.1. Classification (GTDB taxonomy): domain Bacteria; phylum Pseudomonadota; class Gammaproteobacteria; order Methylococcales; family Methylomonadaceae; genus JAVVEW01. The sequence continues at coordinate 88,887 of JAVVEW010000001.1, read as the reverse complement.
ATAAGCCACGCCCAAATCGACTAACTCGCCGAGAAAGGACACGCCTTCGCCATACAGAATTTCAAACTCGGCCTGTTTGAACGGTGGTGCGACTTTATTCTTGACCACTTTCACGCGGGTATCGTTACCTACCACTTCATCGCCTTTTTTGATCGAACCAATGCGGCGAATATCCAATCTGACCGAAGCATAGAATTTCAGCGCGTTACCGCCGGTGGTGGTTTCGGGGCTACCGAACATCACGCCGATTTTCATCCTTATCTGATTGATGAAAATGACCAGGGTATTGGCGCGCTTGATGTTGGCAGTGAGCTTGCGAAGCGCTTGCGACATCAAGCGCGCCTGAAGTCCCATGTGCGAATCGCCCATGTCGCCTTCGATTTCCGCTTTCGGCGTCAATGCGGCAACCGAATCGACAACAACCACATCCACCGCACCGGAACGCACCAGCATGTCGGTAATTTCCAGGGCTTGTTCACCGGTATCCGGCTGTGAAACCAGGAGATCTTCCAGGTCAACGCCAATTTTTTCGGCATAGATGGGATCCAGCGCGTGTTCGGCATCGATAAAGGCTGCGGTACCGCCGAGTTTTTGCATTTGCGCGATCACCGACAGGCTCAAGGTTGTTTTGCCGGAAGATTCAGGCCCGTAAATTTCGATCACCCGGCCACGCGGCAAACCACCCACGCCCAGGGCAATGTCCAGCGCCAGCGAGCCGGTTGAAACTACCTTTATATCCCGGTCGGCAGCGGCATCGCCCATGCGCATCACCGAGCCTTTGCCAAATTGTTTCTCGATTTGCAGTACCGCCGAACTCAACGCTTTTTGTCTATTTTCATCCATAATTTCAGATTTTTTTTGCTCGCCTAAATACGGGACATACCAGCGGGTCATTATGGCATAGCCAACCGTGTTCGCCTAGCCTGGAAAAAGCCTCCGCACCCAACAGGACAACACACGCTAACCGGCCATCTGTCACACTCAGGTCATCTTGGCATGGTATCAATGACAGGCTACACATTCGGGAGCCGACCAAACCCTATGCCATGCGCATCACTAAACATTCGCTCGCCCTATCAGCCTTGCTACTGATCGGCTTCATATCCTGGTATTTCGCCGATGCCATGACCCTGGCCAACATCCTTCATCATAAAGACTGGTTGAGCACACTGATTGACGAACACTACGCCCTCACCGTCATGGCCTTTTTCATTGCCTGCGCTTTGTTCATAAACTCTCCGCTACCTTTAGCAGCCGTGATCAAAGTGCTGGGCGGTTATTTTTTCGGCGTCTATCTGGGGGCTTTGTTCAACATCCTGGCCACCGTCAATGCCTGTTTACTGGGCTTTGCGCTGAGCCGCTATGCCTTCAAATCCGCATTCGAGGCCCACTTTCTGAAAAAACTTGAAGAAGTTGAAGACGCGATAGAACGCAATGGCTTTTATTACTTTCTCAGCCTGCGCCTGATGATGGTGGTGCCCTATTTCCTAATCAATTTCGTTGCCGGCATTTCCCGGATTTCCTTTCGCCATTATTTTGCCAGCTCTTTGCTGGGCGTGATTCCGGCATCGATCATTTACGCCAATGGCGGCAGCAAGCTTGAACAAATCAGCTCACTGACCGAATTATTCCAGGGCGAAGTCATTGGCGCCCTGCTGTTAATTTTAACCCTGTCACTCACCCCCCTAATCCTTAAGCGTTACCAATCCCATCATAAAAAACCCTGATCAACCCTAACGGTATTCCAATCATGAGCAGCAATCATTACCGCACCATCTGGATATCAGACCTACACCTTGGCTCCACACAATGCCAGGCATCTGTGTTGCTGGATTTTCTTAAACACAATGACAGCGACATTTTGTATCTGGTCGGTGACATCATCGACTTCTGGGCGCTGTCAAAAAAAATGTATTGGCCCACCGAACACAATACGGTCATACAAAAAATCCTGCGCAAAGCGCGGCACGGCACCAAGGTGTTTTATATCCCAGGCAATCATGACGAAAATGTCCGCGACTACGATGGCTATGTATTTGGCGACATCGTGGTACAAAAAAGCGCCTATCACACCACCACAGACGGCCGCACATTTCTGGTAGTGCATGGCGATGAATACGACACCATCGCCCAATACCACCAATGGGTCGCCAAACTGGGCAGCAAAGGTTATGACTTTCTGATCGAGGTCAATCGCATACTACGTGCGTTCCGCCGCTTGTTTGGCATCCAATCCAACTTCTCCCTGGCGGCATTTATCAAGTTCAAGGTCAAAAACATTGTTCAGTTCATATCAGACTATGAACAAAGCATTGTCACAACCTTGCGTAACGAACAACTGAACGGCGTTATTTGCGGCCACATTCACCATGCCGAAATCAAAGCGATCGATGACTTTCTATACGTTAATACCGGGGACTTTGTCGAAAGCTGCACCGCCATTGTCGAGCATGAATCCGGCGAGCTGGAATTGATCGAATGGCTCAATACTCAAGAAACCCCATCCCCAGGCCATGACCACCCGGCAAACTCACAAGCCTGACACCTCGCCGCAACCGTTCACAGACATGACGCTACAGGCTTGTTTTAGCAAGCATGACCGGATTAGGCCGGTGAACGGTTACGCGCGGAGGCCGCATACAGAGCCCACCAAGGCCAAGCCGGAAGATTAATCAAAAAACCCAACCCCCCACTCCTTCAAAACAACCAGCCCCCTCACCCCCTCCAACCGCCCTGTTGAGATAAGGGGAGCTTTTAGGTGAAAGAGGCCGGAAAATAGGTTTCATCAGCCTCGACAATGCCGACCAGGTAATCCGCCTTAAGATTCGCTATCTCGTCGAGGAATCGATGACACCAGCGAAAACGGGGGCTTTTGTTGATGCCACATCGCTCTGCTGCGGCGCGTAAGGCCTGTCCTTCGATTAAGGCTTGGCAGTATTCGAGCCAACGCTCTTTATGTCGCAATCTCGCCAGCTTTGAATTCCTGCTGAAAAAGTTATGGGCCACATATTAACGTGGTTAGTACAAGAAAGGCTATGGCAGTAATGCTATCGTGGAGCAGGCATGCCGCCAGGGCATAGAGGCACAGAGATGCCGCCGCGGAACCATCGCAAGGCACAACGGGCGTATGACAAGCATCTGTAAAGATGCGGCATTTGGTCGAGAACGCCCTCTTGCCCCTCAAGCGTTGGAGAGCCATCGCCACCCGCTATACGAAACGGCCCGATTCGTTTCTGGCCGCCGTCCAAATTCGCTGCCTCATGTTATGGACTGGAATCTCGTGACGACACTGTCTAGCGGAATAGCCATCCTGTGCAGCGTCTTGTTAGGCGTTTTACGATGTCTTCATTCTCACTAACTGGTGGCAAAGGCTCTGTTGTTATGTCTACTCTATCAATTATTTCAGATTCTATAATACTCAGCATTTCCATTCTTGATTTGTTAACACCTTGCCCACTTCTTCCTAATGTAACATAGAATTCGCACCCATCAGTCGGGCAGAAGCTGACCTCTTTGAAAGGAATAAGCCCAAGACAAAAAAGGTCGTGAATAATTAGTCTAAAAGAATGTGGAACAAAACACCAAGCATGAACATCCAAATATGCATTTTCATTTACAACCGACCTCATTCCTTAAAGCGCATCCTCTAACGAATGGACAAAACTGTATTCTCCGTCGGCATTTGAATCCCATGCAATTTTCTTTTGCTTTGCTACTACATTTAAATAATATTCTGCCACCGTTCCCGGAGAATGAATCCTATTTTTCTGAAAATGGTTATCTATAATTTTAGAAATTCCAGTAATTGGTCGGTAATGGTCAAAACAGTATCGTTTATCTGGTATGACAAGAGAAATCACTCCTTCGTCTTTTAGGATAGTGTCGCAATCGTTAAGAAAAGCAATTAAGTCAGGTGCATGTTCAATTACATGTGAAGCAATAATCCAATCGTAATACTTACTCTTGCTTGTTAATTCAGAATATTCTTCTCCTTGCCAGACAAAATCAACCTCCTCAATATTTCCAAGATTTACACCATGATCTTGGTATTTTTTTATCAACTCTTCACGGCTCATGTGGTCAATAATTTGCACCTTGTAGCCTTCTTTCTTTGAGGCTATGGGGTTGTGGCTAGGACCAATTTCGATTCCATACCCATCCTTATCTATGTGCTGCAATATTTTCTCTTTTCGGTTCACGTTTCCACCCTTTTTTAGCTTAACGCTCTGTACACGACCAAAAAATCCTAAGTCATTGATTTACAATAAGGTTCAATAAAGGACTTGAAAATCCATCGCTCATTCGTTTCAATCTTGCGACCAAACAGGAGATGAAAATGGAACTGAGCGATGGACTGAGAGTGATTCTAAAAGGACATTTGGGCTGGGACAAATATTTCCGGAGCGGCCTGCTCTGATTCATCCGACTACTCGGCTTCATCAAAAAAACGAGCCTGGTTGATCTGTCGATCAAACGTCACCTGTTTATGCCTGCTTTAGAGCAGCTGCTGGCCCCTGAGTCCTTGTTGTCGGCGTTTGATACGGACTCTATCGGCACCGAGACGCTGCTATGGCAGACAGGCTACTTGACTATTGACTAGGTGCGTCGTGTCGGGGCAGTCGCTCAGTACAAGCTGCGCCACCCCAAGCAGGAAGTCCGCTCCAGCCTGACAGCGGCGCTGCTCGCCAGGATGCGCCCGAACCCTGCCGAGCGCCCAGATGATGCCAGCGAAAGTGATAGAATATAGAAAAGGTACCGTAATCAAAGTAAGCTAAGGTGTGAGTCTAGTTTCTAGGTGAATGTGGTTTTTAGGTAAATACAACTTATAACAGGAGAATTGCATGTCAGAAAAATACCGTCTGGTCACCCGTAGCGATTTCGATGGCTTGGTGTGTGCGGCCCTCTTAAAGCACCTGGATTTAATCGATGACATCCGGTTTGTGCACCCCAAGGACATGCAGGATGGCAAGATTGAAATCGGTGCCGATGATATCACCACCAACCTGCCCTATGTGCCCGGCTGCCATCTGGCTTTTGATCACCACCTGAGTGAAACCCTGCGTAACGAAGAGCGGGCAGAAAACCACCTCATTGACCCCGATGCCCCTTCGGCGGCGCGGGTGGTTTATGACTATTATGGCGGCCATGAAGTATTCCCCAAGCACTGGGATGACATGATGGAGGCTGTGGACAAGGGCGATTCAGCCGACTTCACCGAAGATGAGGTTTTGAACCCTGAAGGCTGGGTGCTTCTGAACTTTATCATGGATGCGCGCACCGGCCTGGGGCGCTTTCGTGAGTTCCATATTTCCAACTACCAGTTGATGATGCAGCTGATTGACTACTGCCGCAACCACACCATTGAGGAAATTCTGGAGCTGCCGGATGTCAAGGAGCGCACCCAGCTGTACTTTGAGCATGACAGCAAGGCCCGTCAGCAGATCCAGAAGTGCGCCACCGTGCATGATAACCTGATCATCCTGGATTTGCGTGAGCAGGAAACTATCTATGCCACCAACCGCTTTACGCTTTATGCCCTCTACCCCAAGTGCAATATATCCATCCATGTCTTGTGGGGCCTGAAAAAACAGAACACGGTTTTTGCCATCGGCAAATCCATTCTAAACAAGACCTCCAACACCAATGTCGGTGAACTCTGCCTGAAATACAACGGCGGCGGTCACCTGAATGCCGGCACCTGCCAGGTGGATAATGATCAGGCCGAGCAGGTGCTCCAGGAGCTGATTGAGCAGATCAATCAGGACGGCTAGGCAGACTCGCGGTACGGGGATAATAGCAGGGCTTGGACTGGCCAGTCTAAACTCTTCTCCTCAATTGACTAGCCCGCTGTTCGATCGTTATGTCAACATGGATTCAGCGATGCCAAGTCCGTATCTGCCGTGCCCGTACTTGCAAAATTACAAGCTGAGCAGGCGGGAAGTCACGCGTGACGATGCGATTGGCTAGTGACATACTGGCCGTTTTCAAGGCACAGCCATTCCAACCAGCGCGAACGCATCGCCTTGCTGCAACGTTTTATTCGGGGGGGCTGTAGGCGTCTGAAAAAAAAGGGGGGGGCTTAATGTCGACGCCTGTGTTGGGCTCGTCACTTGTTGTTCCTTTGCCCGGCCTACAACAGGGTTTGCGGCATTTTGGTGGATGCGCCGTTCAGGCTTATCCACCCTGCAGTACTGGCCAGGAATGGCGATCATCTCATGACCGTGCCACCCAGCAATACCCACAGGACGTGTCCGTGCTGCGGCCATATCGCCAAAGAGAACCGGCTCAGTCAAGCTCAGTTCGAGTGTGTGGACTTTGGTTGCGAGGAAAACGCCGATGTGGTCAGTGCTATCACTGCTTTAAGGGCGGGGCACGCCCGATTAGCCTGTGACGTGAGATGTCAAGAAAATGTTCGTAATCTTTAAGCTCTAGCGCTGATTGCAATTCTTGCCTGCTCACCTCCCCGATTAAAGCCTTCGGCAAACGTACTTCCGGGGCCTTGTCCGATTCATGTGCCACGTCGGGGTATTTGACGATGATTCGGAAAATATCACCTTCCACAAACTCCGGCTCTTGCCCGCCATAGACTTGGCCGTATTTGAGCAAATTGCGCACGCCAGAGCCTGGCTCATCGGCCCGGCCGATTTTCCGGAAAAAACGGGCAATGACCGGTTTTTTCGGGAAGGGCAAAAAGGTATCGGGGTTGATCGGACCGAAGCCATGCGACTTATTGCTGTTTTTGGTGCGGATCTGGATGTTCGAGGCTACTGCGCGGAAAAGGGCGTTTCGGAGGCTGATGCGCGGGCCACCTTCCGGATAAAATGAATCCGGCAAGTGTTTGGCGGTAATTACGGCCATTACAGCGGTAGACTTGCGAGCTTTGCGGCACATGATGCGCAGTATGGTTTTGCCGTTTAGGGTTCGGCAGCGCCCTAGGAAAAGGCCGCTGTTAAACTACGACAGGTATAAATACAAGACGCCCCAGCCTTCTCAAAGCGCCGGCTTTGCGCTCTCGCCAAGGCCGAGCTGCCGACCTGAACAAACCTTCACCGAGACCCTCAACAGCAATTTACACAAATTGCTGCTGATTTTTTTACCGGTCTGTAAGATAATATAGGGTTAAATTACAAAACGGCACAGGATTTTTGATGCAGAAACAGAACAGTTTCACTCGCGAGGAATTGCTCAAGTCAGGGCGAGGCGAACTTTACGGCCCGAAAAACGCGCAATTACCTCTGCCCAACATGCTGATGATGGACAGAATCACTCATATCAGCGACATCGGCGGCAAATATGGCAAAGGAGAAATCATTGCCGAACTCGACATCAAGCCCGAGCTGTGGTTTTTTGACTGCCACTTCCAGGGCGATCCTGTCATGCCAGGCTGCCTGGGACTGGATGCCATGTGGCAGTTGATCGGCTTCTATTTGTGCTGGCTAGGGGGGCCGGGCAAAGGCCGGGCGCTGGGGGTGAAGGAAGTCAAATTTACCGGTCAGGTGTTACCCACCGCCCAAAAAGTAACTTACCATATCGACCTGAAGCGAGTGATCATGCGTAAATTGGTGATGGGTATCGCCGATGCCACGATGTCCGTGGATGGCAAGGAAATCTACTTTGCCAGCGATCTTCGCGTCGGTTTATTCAAATCTACAGACGAATTTTAAGGCAGCACGGGTATGAGAAGAACTGTCGTAACCGGATTAGGCATTGTTTCCAGCATCGGCAACCATCGCCAGGAGGTCATTGACTCCCTGCGTGCGGGTCGCTCTGGCGCAGTATTTGTGGAGGAATACCGCGACTTAGGCTTCCGCAGCCAGATTCATGCCGCTGTCAACATCGACCTTGATGCGCATATTGACCGCAAGATCAAGCGATTCATGGGTGATGGCGCGGCGTATAACTATATTGCCATGGCTCAGGCGATTGCCGATTCCGGACTTGAGCCAAGCGAAATTTCCCACGAGCGCACTGGCCTGGTGATGGGGTCGGGCGGGCCATCCACATCCAACCTGGTCAATGCCGCCGACACTCTCCGCCAGAAAGGCGTCAAGCGGGTTGGGCCGTACATGGTGCCGCGCACCATGTCCAGCACCAACACCGCTTGCCTTGCGACACCATTCAAAATCAAAGGCGTCAATTACTCGATCAGCTCAGCCTGCGCCACCAGTGCGCATTGCATCGGCCACGGCATGGAGCTGATTCAAATGGGTAAACAGGACATCGTGTTCGCCGGCGGCGGCGAAGAGCTGCACTGGACCATGAGCGTGTTGTTCGACGCCATGGGCGCGTTATCAACCGGCTACAACGACAACCCCGAACGGGCTTCCCGGCCGTATGACGCCAAGCGCGACGGTTTCGTGATTTCCGGCGGCGGCGGCGTGCTGGTTTTGGAAGAGTTGGAACACGCCAAAGCCCGGGGTGCGAAAATTTACGCCGAACTGGTCGGTTACGGGGCCACGTCGGACGGTTATGACATGGTACAACCCTCCGGCGAAGGCGCGGTGCGCTGCATGCGTCAGGCGCTGACCACGGTTCATGAACCGATCGATTACATCAACGCCCACGGCACCAGCACACCGGTGGGCGACACCAAGGAACTGGCGGCAATGCGGGAAGTCTTCGGCGACACCGGGGTACCCAAAGTCAGCTCCACCAAATCCCTGACCGGCCATGCCCTGGGCGCGGCCGGCGTTAACGAAGCGATTTACAGCCTACTGATGATGGAAGAGGGTTTTATCAGCGCCTCGGCCAATATCGAACAGCTTGACCCACAAGCCGAAGGCATCGCCATCGTGCGCAGCCTGGAAACCGGCGTGACCCTGAACACCGTCATGTCCAACAGCTTCGGCTTTGGCGGCACCAACGCCACCTTGATTTTCCAGAAACTGGCATGACCTCGACGGCAGCAAAAAACCGTACCCAGTTCAACAAACTGCAAAAGCGCCTGCGCCGTCAGGTTGGCGAAGCCATCGCCGATTACCAAATGATCGAGCACGGCGACAAGATCATGGCCTGCCTGTCCGGCGGCAAGGATTCGTTCGCCATGCTCGACATTTTGTTGAGCTTAAAACGCACCGCGCCGGTCAGTTTTGAACTGATCGCGGTCAATCTGGATCAGAAACAGCCGGGGTTTCCTGAGCATGTTCTACCCGAATATCTGGCGAATCTGGGTATTGCCTATCACATCATCGAGAAAGACACGTACAGCGTGGTCAAGCGGGTGATTCCCGAAGGTAAAACCACCTGCGGCCTGTGCTCGCGCCTGCGCCGGGGCACCTTATACGGCTTTGCCGAGGCCCACGGCATCGACAAAATCGCCCTGGGTCATCACCGCGACGACATTCTGGAAACCTTTTTCCTGAACCTGTTTTACGGTGGCAAGCTGAAAGCCATGCCGCCAAAATTGTTGAGTGATGACAAACGCAATGTGGTGATCCGCCCGTTAGCCTATTGCCGGGAAAAAGATATCGCCCGCTTTGCCGCCTTCAAACAGTTTCCGATCATTCCCTGCAACTTATGCGGCTCGCAGGCCAACCTACAGCGGCAGGCGATGAAAACCATGCTCAACACCTGGGATAAGCAATTTCCCGGACGCCTGGAAACCATTTTTACCAGCATGCAAAATATCGCTCCGTCACAACTGCTGGATCGCGGCGCGTTCGATTTTGCCAGCTTGATGGTCGATGGTGATGCCCGTGCGGTACCTTCCGGCCGCGAACTGGAATTTGAAACCTTCTGAATCTCACCGCTTAAAACACGCCAACCAACACCATCACACCACTGTAACAAGCCTGTCACACATGCTGGCTACCATGGCTCTTTTGTTCTATTAGGGCTATATAGCCATGCTGATTAAACCCAAAAGCCACCGCTGGCCACTACTGGCGACTGGCTTGTTGACACTGCTGGCCACCACGCAACCCGGCCATGCACAAGGCCGTTTGAGCACGGATGGACAAGAACTCACACTGAGCGCCATCGACGTTGTCGCCGGCGCCAACCTAGGTGGCGTGGTTGATGCTCGCCTGCGCCGGGTTGATGGCGAAACCGATCAGTGGGAGCTGGTTGATTTCAATCTGATCAAAAGACCCGGCGGCCAACGCGGCAAGCTGGACGTCATCACCGGCCTGGCCGAACTGACCGTATTTGACGCCACAGGCCAGGGCAGCCTGGCCTTGCAACTGGCCTTGCTGCCTAATACCAACCCTATGCGCTTTGCTGAAATTCAGCGCCATGCGCAACCGGACGCCATGGCCTTCAACCGCATCGCCACATTCCCGGTTTATCGAAACAGCAGCATCGAAGACGAGGCTGCTGCGGAAATCGTCGCCGCCAGCGTTGATGGTAATACCTTGGTTTACACCGACAGCAGCAACAATCGTTTGGGTTTTGTGGACATTAGCCAAGCCACCGACCCCCAGCCATTGGGAATCCTGGCACTGCCAGGCGAACCCACCTCAGTGGCCGTACACGGCGCCTATGCCTTGGCCGCAGTCAATACCTCAGCCAGCTTCACCAATCCATCCGGTCGGCTGGAAATTGTTGATATTGCCAGCCGCGCCCTGGTCGCAGGCTTTGACCTCAATGGCCAACCTGACGCAGTCAGCGTCAGCCCGGACGGCCGTTTTGCCGCCATTGCCATCGAAAACGAACGCAATGAAGACTTAAACGATGGCGCACTACCACAACTGCCGGCGGGCAGCTTGGTCATCGTGGACCTGAATGGCGAGCCTGCTCAGTGGACATTACGCAATGTGAGCCTGACCGGCCTGGCCGATATCGCTCCCGAAGACCCTGAACCCGAGTTTGTCAGCATCAATGCCGAAAATATCGCCGCCGTCAGCTTGCAGGAAAACAATCACATTATCCTGGTTGACCTGCCCTCAGGCCTGGTTACCAGCCATTTCAGCGCTGGCCTGGTTGATTTAACCGAAATCGACACGCAGGAAGAATCGCCGGCACAGATTGAATTGACCGACAGCTTGCGTGACATACCGCGTGAGCCAGACGGCCTGGTGTGGCTGGATAACAATCTGCTGGCCACCGCCAACGAAGGCGACTTTAACGGCGGCAGCCGTGGCTTTACCGTGTTCAACCGAAACGGTGCTGTGGTTTACGACTCCGGCAATGCCCTGGAACATGACGCGGTACGCCACGGTCACTACCCCGATGACCGCTCGGGCAACAAAGGCAACGAACCGGAAAATGTCGAATTCGCCCGCTTCGGCGACGATGAATACCTGTTTATCGCCTCCGAACGTTCCAGCGCGGTATTCGTAAAAAACCTGACCCGCAACACCCGCCAGTTTTTGCCTACCGGCGTCAGCCCTGAAGGCATTAAAGCCATTCCAGGTCGCGATTTATTCGTCGCCGCCACCGAACTGGATGACCGGGGCAATGCCATTCGCGGCGGCTTGAGCATTTTTCAGCGTCAAGCCGGCGCCCCCACTTACCCGACCCTTCTTTCTGAAGACCGCATCACCGGCACGCCCATTCCCTGGAGTGCGCTATCCGGTCTGGCCGCCGACCGCACCCGCAGCGACCTCGCATACAGTGTTCCGGATAGCTTTTATCAACGCAGCCGAATTTTTGTGCTGAACATCGACAACCACCCCGCTCGCCTGAGCCGGGAAATTGTGCTTTATGACAACCAAGGTGTATTGGCCGGCATTGAACCTGACCAGGTCAACAGCGACAACACCGTCAATCTGGATCTGGAAGGCATTGCCACCAGTGCCGACGGCGGTTTCTGGCTGGTTTCCGAAGGTGCGGGCACGGTTGGCGACGACAACCGTCCGGTCACCAGTCGTAATCTGGTACTGCATATCACCGCGCAAGGCGTCATCGATCGTGTTTTCACGCTGCCTGACAGCACCAATGCCCGGCAAGTGCGCTTTGGCTTTGAAGGCGTAGCCGCAACAGGCACCGCTGGCGCGGAAGTTTTGACCATCACCTTTCAGCGCGAATGGATAGAAGACCCCGACAATGCGGTACGCATTGGTCGCCTGAATACCGGCAATGGCGCCTGGACCTTTTATTACTATCCATTGGACAGCGTCACTTCGCCCAACGGCGGCTGGATTGGACTCTCTGATATCACCGCGCTCAACGATGACACTTTTATCGTCCTTGAACGCGACAATCAAGGCAACGACGACGCACGGGTCAAGCGCTTGTACCAGATTTCCCTGTCCAATATCCGCGCATCCGAGCCAGACACTCCGGTCGGCGTCCGTCCCTTCTTCCCGGTGTTGCGTAAGAATCTGGTACGCGATTTATTACCGGACCTGACCGCCCCAGGCGGCGCGGTCCTGGAAAAACTCGAAGGTCTGACCATCACCCAGTCCGGTGATGTGTTGATCGTCAATGACAACGATGGCGTAGATGATTCCAATGGCGAAACGCAACTGATCAATCTAGGCCCGTTATTCCGGTAATTCAGCCTTCACTCAACTGTTAAACCAACCCATCAAGGCGCCGGCACTGCTGTTCCGGCGTCTTTTTTTACGCCTGACAGGCGTGCGCGGACATCCTCCAGACCTGCCGCTATACTTGGCTCATTTACTGACACGATAAACGGTTAAAGCCCCGTCCGGCGCCTAACTTTGGCTAACGCGGCAACGCAGCGGTCAAATGCGGCTGGAAGGCCTGATAAAGCAATTGCTGCATTTTGGGATTGCCGGCAATCAGGTTGCCACATTCCAGATAACGATCGCCAAAGGCAAAATCCGTGACCACGCCACCAGCTTCCTGAATCATCAACACACCGGCCGCCATATCCCAGGCTTTCAAACCCAACTCCCAGAACGCATCCATCCGCCCACAGGCGACATAACACAAATCCAGCGCGGCAGAACCGGCACGGCGCACCCCGGCAGATTCGGCATTCATCGCTTTGAACATGCCTAGATAAGCCTCGACATGCTGCTGCTCGCGAAACGGAAAACCGGTACCTATCAGAGCACCTTTAAGTGTGCTTTGCCGGGTGACACGCAGCTTACGGTTATTCAATGTCGCACCACCACCGCGCTCGGCCACGAATAATTCATCGCGAACCGGATCATAGACCACGCCAATTTCCAACTTGTTTTTAACCTGCAAGGCAATGGAAACACTGAAAAACGGGAAGCCGTGGATAAAATTGGTGGTACCATCCAGCGGGTCAATAATCCACACATAATCATGACGGCCATGCTGGCCGCTTTCTTCGGCGAGAATGGCGTGATCGGGATAAGCGTTGTGTAGAATCTTGATAATTTCCTGCTCGGCCGCTTGATCGACTTCGGTGGCGTAATCATTAAGCCCTTTCTGGTCGATTCTAAGCCCCGTGACCTGATTGGCCGAACGGCTGATTAAATCACCAGCGGCACGCGCAGCACGCACCGCAATATGCGTCATTGGTTTCATGGTTCCAGTACAATAGTCATTCTAAAGGGGTCATAGCATAACAAAACCCCAAGAACCTGTCCGAGAATAGACAAGGCGACAGCCGACGAGCTGGATTGTCCCCAGACTCGTGACCAAAACTCTGCCGGACAGGCTTCTCATCAGATAAACTTCTAACTTCATGCACCATGCACACCGTTAAAATCGTTTTAGTAGGCACCACCCACCCCGGGAACATTGGCGCTACAGCCCGGGCCATGAAAACCATGAATTTCAGCCGCCTGGCCTTGGTCGCACCGAAACAGTTCCCAAGCGCCGAAGCCAGCGCACGCGCTGCCGGCGCCGATGATATTCTGGCCCAGGCTTACGTTTATGACACACTCGCCGAGGCAGTGGCCGATTGTCAATGGGTAATTGGCGCCAGCGCACGCCGCCGCAGCATCCAGTGGCCAGAGCTCACACCAAGACAGTGCGCCGCCAAGCTGACCACCCTGCCTGAAGGCGAACAAGCGGCGCTGGTCTTTGGCCGCGAACATTCCGGCCTCAGTAATGCGGAACTGGACTTATGTCAGTTTTTGCTGCATATTCCGGTAAACCCTGAATTCTCATCGTTAAACCTGGCCGCTGCGGTGCAGGTGGTTTGTTATGAGCTTTATCAAGCGCGGCTGGATAACGGCCCGCATACACACCCCACCCCGCCAGAAGCGCCTCCCGCCAGCGCGGAGCAACTAGAGCGCTTTTATCAACATCTGCAAGACACGCTGCTGAGCATCGGTTTTTTGCGCCCGGAACAACAACAATCTATGATGCGCAGGTTACGTCGCCTCTATCACCGCGCCCAACTCGATCGCAAGGAAGTTGATATACTGCGCGGCATTTTGTCTATGACCACAGGTTTTCGTAAACGGTAATCATGACTTGGCAAACGCTCAAAGAAGATCTGAACTGCGTGTTTGAACGCGACCCTGCCGCACAATCCATTGGGGATATTCTCACCAGTTACCCCGGCTTTCACGCCTTATTGTTTTACCGCATCAGTCATCGACTGTGGCGCTGGCGGTTGGCCTGGCTGGCGCGCTTCACCGCCCATCTGGGACGCTGGCTGACCGGCATTGAAATTCACCCTGGCGCGATCATTGGTCGACGTTTTTTTATCGATCATGGCATGGGGGTGGTGATTGGCGAAACGGCCGTGATTGGCGATGACTGCACGCTGTATCATGGCGTGACCCTCGGCGGCACTTCCTGGAATAAAGGCAAACGCCACCCAACCCTGGGCAATGGCGTCGTCGTCGGCGCGGGCGCCAAGGTACTCGGCCCTATCGAGATTAGCGATAACGTGCGCATCGGTTCCAATTCCGTGGTGCTGAAATCCGTACCTGCAGGCGCCACCGTGGTCGGCATTCCCGGTCATGTCATCAGCCCCAAACCCGATCCAAACTGTACCGAACAGTCGTCCTCGCGCTTTGACGCCTACGGCCTGACTACCGAGATGCCAGATCCTGTTGCCCGTGCGGTCAATCACATGCTAGAGCATATTGAATGCCTGGAGAAACAAATTGCGCTGATGAAACAGGCTTTGCACGCGCAAGGCATACACTGCCCCAGTCAGCCAATGGCCGATGAAGACCTCGATCAGGATCGGTTAACGTGACATAAGTTGACCAAATTACTAGGTTATCGGTATAGTTAGCCACATTGTTTCTAAGCTAATGAGGGAAAATACGGTGCGCTTAACAACCAAAGGACGCTATGCCGTCACAGCCATGCTGGATCTGGCGTTTCACAGCCAATCCACCCCCGTCACATTAACCGATATCGCCGCTCGACAAACCATTTCACTATCGTATCTGGAGCAATTATTTGCCCGATTGCGCAAAGCCGGTCTGGTGACCGGGGTACGCGGCCCCGGCGGTGGGTATCGTCTGCAACGGGAAGTGCATGAAATCAATATCGCTGAAATTATCGAAGCGGTTGATGAAAGCCTGGATTCAACACGCTGTGGCGGCCACGGTAATTGCCAAAACCAACAACCTTGCCTGACCCATGAATTGTGGATGGGCCTGAGCGACCAAATTCGCAGCTATCTTCGCGGCATCTCACTGGGTGATTTGATCGATAGACATGAAATCAAGACGGTTGCCAAGCGTCAGGAGCATGTCGCCAAGATCGTGGAATTACAGTCACGCGCCGGATGATCTATTTCGATCATAACGCGACCACGGCCCCCTCGCCCGCTGTCATTGAGGCCATGACGCCTTTTTTCGGGCCGTTCTTCGCCAATCCCTCAGCGCTGTACCGGGCCGGTCGCTTGGCGCGCACGGCCATTGACCAAGCCCGCGAACAAGTCGCCGCACTGGTTAACGCCGAACCGTGGCAAGTCATTTTTACCAGCGGAGGCACCGAGGCTAACAATCTCGCGTTGCAACTTTGCCAACCGCACCCGACATTAGCACTCTCGGCTATCGAACACCCCTCTATCGCCCTGCCTGCCACGCACTGGGCACAGCAGGGCAAAGCCTTACACCCCGTGCCCGTTAATGCACAAGGCGAGATAGCCGTTGCCATTCCCCAGGTACTGCGCCAGGCCAAACCGGGCCTGGTATCTGTGATGTTGGCCAACAATGAAACCGGCGTCCTTCAGCCGGTCGCTGAACTGGCCGCCGCCTTTCATGAACTTGGCTGGCAAGTGCATAGCGACGCTGTGCAGGCTGTAGGTAAAATAGCTGTGGATTTCAAGACTCTGGATGTCGATGCCCTGTCTTTATCCGGACATAAACTGCATGGCCCTAAAGGTATCGGCGCATTGGTGCTGAAAAAGCCTGGGGACGCTGAAGCCATGTTGTTTGGCGGCAAGCAGGAACAGGGCTTGCGCGCCGGCACTGAAAATGTGCCCGCGATTGTTGGCCTTGGCAAGGCCTGTGAAGAGGCCAGGCGCATGTTGGCGCAAAACGTGCAACATCACTTGAGCTTGCGCCAGCACCTGGAGGCTGGACTGCGTTCCCTTGACCCTGCGGTGGTGATTTTTTCTGACCAGGCCGGCAGGCTGCCTAACACCGTGCAATTTGCCCTGCCCGGCCTGGATGGCGAATGGCTGCAAATGCAGCTGGACAGGGTGCATATCGCCGTTTCCAGCGGCTCCGCCTGCGCCAGTGGCGGCGGCCTGCCCAGCCCAGTGTTAACCGCAATGGGCGTGACTGAAGCGCTGGCCAAAGCCTCAGTCCGGGTGAGCCTTGGGACAGCCAATACAGTTAACGAAATTGACCAATTTCTCGGTGCGCTGGCCAACATTGCCGGCCAACCATCACACCCTGCCGGTCACGCATAACACCGGCTGAACAGCCAGTATCAGCGACGAGGCCGTGCCACGTTATGACCCCATCACTTCTCTTAAGACCTAAGGAGCCAACTCATGTCCATGACCTTAACCGAACAAGCCGCAAAACAAATTCAAAAACAGCTCAGCCAGCGCGGCCAAGGGCTGGGGCTGCGTATCGGCGTCAAGAAATCGGGCTGCTCAGGCTATGCCTATACCATTGATTATGCTGATGCCATCGAACCGGATGAAGTTGTTTTTGAACAATATGATGTCAAGCTGATCAGCCGCCGCGACGACCTGGATAAACTCAATGGCCTAGAGCTGGATTATCGCCGCGAGGGTATTAACGAAGCGTTCCGGTTTGATAATCCCAATGTCAAAGGCATGTGCGGTTGCGGCGAAAGTTTTACCGTTTAGGCAAACATCCTCTGCCATGGATGGCAACATTGCTGGTAAAACGCTTACCAGGTGTGTTAATTGAGCAAATCATCCCACCAATGTGTGCCCTCAGGATTAGGCTGACGCGACGTCACGCACGGCGATGTTTCATGTGGTGCCGAACCGCGCACAAACGGATATTGGCGGACATTGGCGCAGGCCGAGTCCGCTAACTGATCGGTCAACGGGTCAACCCAGACTAAGTCAACATTATCCGGCGCCGCCAGAGCCACTGACTGGGCATCTATGCCAGCCATCAATTGCGTCCAAACAGGCAATGCCCCCGTAGCGCCAGACAATCCGGTCGGCTGATTATCATCGCGCCCCAGCCAGGCTACGGCCAGATAGTTGCCACCGAAACCGGCAAACCAACTATCTCGATAGCCATCCGTAGTACCGGTTTTACCCGCGACTTGCAACGATTTATCCAACGTTTGATAGGCGCTGCGTGCCGTACCCTCGCGCATCACCTCCTGCAACAAGAAATTGGTGATGTAAACGGCATCCGCCGGCAAGGTCTGGCGAATGGTATAGGGGCGGCGCTCCAATGCCTGCCCCTGGCTATCGGTCACGCCTTTAATCGCCGTCAGCGGCGTCAAAAAGCCATCGCTGGCCAAGGTCTGGTACAGTTGCGCGACTTCCAGCGGCGTCAAGGGCAAAGCGCCCAGCAATAAGGAAGGGTAAGGCTCAATTTTCGAGGTCACCCCCATGTCACGTAATGTTTTGGCAACCCGGGCCAGCCCTATATCCATGCCAA
Source organism: Methylococcales bacterium (assembly GCA_032251045.1). Classification (GTDB taxonomy): domain Bacteria; phylum Pseudomonadota; class Gammaproteobacteria; order Methylococcales; family Methylomonadaceae; genus JAVVEW01. The sequence continues at coordinate 70,987 of JAVVEW010000001.1, read as the reverse complement.
GACGCACCGTGGCCAGGTTATAAGAGCGAGCCAATGCGGTATGCAAGGGCACTTGCCCATGCTCTTTGTGATCGTAATTGGCCGGCGACCAGTTTTTACCGCCCGACTTGACCGTGATCGCCAAGTCATCCAGCCGGGTAATGGCGGTATAACGTCCAGGCTCGCTTAATGCGGTCAGATACACAGCCGGCTTAACCAATGAGCCGATGGGGCGGCTGGCTTCCAGAGCGCGATTAAAGCCGGCGTCCTTAGGATTGCTGGACCCCACCAGCGCAACCACTTCGCCGCTGTCTCGCCGGGTCACTACCACGGCGGTTTGCAGGTCATCGGTTTTACTGCGCTTCATGAGGCGCTTAATCTGCGTGCGCACAGTGTGTTCCAGCGTCTCCTGAACATCCGACTCCAGGGTGGTGAAAATTCTCAAGCCCTCAGTGGTCAACTGTCCGTCAGCATAGGTATCGCTAAGCTGGCGGCGTACTAAATCAAGAAAAGCCGGATAGCGATTGCTGGCATAACGCTGCCCGGTCAGCACATGCAACGCCTGCGCCTGCGCCTGATGCATCTGCTTCAAGGTAATAAACCCCGCCTCGTGCATTTCCGACAACACCAGATCTCGCCGCGCCTTGGCACGCTCGGGATGACGCCTTGGATCGTAGTACGATGGCCCGCGTACCAAGGCCACCAGGGTGGCGATTTCATGCAAAGCCAGATCCGTCAGGGTCTGACCAAAATAAAACTGACTGGCCAAACCAAAACCGTGTACCGCGCTGGCGCCATTCTGGCCCAGGTAAACTTCATTGAGATAGGCCTCCAGAATCTCGTCCTTGTCATAGCGGTAATCCAGAATCACCGCCATAAATACCTCGTTCAGTTTACGCACCAGCGTGCGCTCGGAACTAAGATAAAAATTCTTCACCAGTTGTTGGGTAATGGTGCTGCCTCCCTGCACAATATCGCCCGCCTTGATATTGGCGAACAACGCCCTGGCAATGGCTTTGGGCGAGATGCCGATATGCCGATAAAAATCCCGGTCCTCGGTTGCCAACAGCCCCTGTACCAGCGCGTCCGGGGTATCTTTCAGTTGAATCAATAACCGATCTTCCTTGCGGTTCGGATAAAAACTGCCGATGTGCATAGGTTCCAGGCGCAGCAATAACGGCGGCTCTCCATCCGCCAGCGCCTCCAGTTTTACCAGGTGAGCGCCGTTGAAATGCAGCCTGACCGACTGACTGGCCATCGCCCCCTCCGGATAATCAAACCTGCGAGTGATTAAATCGATACGCTGTCCATGACGCTGATAATGCCCAGGCCCTGGCAAGGTCTTTGAGCGGCGATAGTTCAGCTTACGCAAACGCCGCTCCAGGTCATCCGCCGATTGAGGCAACCCCACATACAACTCGAATGGCTGGCTATACACATGCGCCGGAATCGCCCAACGCTTGCCTTCAAATTGATAGCGCACGTTGTAATCCAGATACCCCAAATAGCTACCGAATACCAGCACGCTAAACACCAGCCCCCACAAGACCCCGCGACGCAAAACACGCCAAATTGGCTTCATCGGTGCTTTGACGGGACGTTTAACCGGTCGCTTGACGGCTTTTTTCGGTTTATGCGACTGACGGGGCTTACGGGTACGGGTGGTTTTTTTTGGTGCTGATTGGGTCATGATAAATGTCGAATGAAGAATGCCGTTATTGAACTGCGCCAGGTGTAACGAGAATGACCGGCAAGTCCAACCCATCCGGCTCGTTCGCAGAAGCCCCATCTATTCCCGGACAGATTCCTGGAAAGCGCCTGTTTGTTAAACAAACCTGAAGCTTTCCAGATTCTAGTCAAGCTGTTACATTGCCTATATATCCTGAAGCCGCCCATATTACCGCCATGAGTCCTAACCCCTCCGTGTTGATCGACCGTTTTGGCCGCGTAGTCAATTACCTGCGCATCTCCATCACTGACCGCTGTGATTTTCGCTGCGTCTACTGCATGGCCGAAGATATGACTTTTCTGCCGAGACAGCAAATTCTCAGTCTGGAAGAAATTTACACCATTGCCCAGGCCTTCACCGAACTTGGCGTCAGCAAAATACGTATCACCGGCGGGGAACCCTTGGTGCGCAAGGGCGCGGTGGGTCTGTTAGCGCGCTTAAGTCAGTTGCCGGGGCTTAACGAATTGGTACTGACCACCAACGGTTCACAACTGAAACAACAAGCGGCCGCTTTACGCGAGGCAGGCGTAAAACGCCTGAATGTCAGCCTGGATACGCTAGACCCGATAAAATTTCGCCAATTAACACGCACCGGTGATCTTGATCGGGTTCTGGAAGGTTTGCAGGTGGCCAAGCAACAAAATTTTGCACGCATCAAACTGAATGCCGTCATTCTGCATAACCGCAATCACGATGAGACAATCGCGCTAACCCGCTTTGCACTCGAACACGGCTTTGACATCAGCTTCATCGAAGAAATGCCGCTAGGCGCTATCGATGACCATGACCGCGCCGAGGCGTATTATTCCAGCGACGCCATTTATCGTGATTTAAGTGCGGCATGGACATTAACCCCCTGCCAGGACAACACCGGCGGGCCATCAAAATACTATAAAATTGCAGGCGCAAATAGCCGCATCGGCTTTATATCACCGCACAGTCATAACTTTTGTGGCGATTGCAACCGCGTCCGCCTGACCGCCGAAGGACGCTTGTTATTATGCCTGGGCAATGAACATTCGATGGACCTTAAAGCCGTACTGCGCAGCCATCCGCATAACCGTCAGGCGCTGAAAAACGCGCTGCACCAGGCCATGACCTTAAAGCCCGAGCAGCATCATTTTAACTTACAAGAACAACCGGTCATTTTCCGGCATATGAATGTCACAGGCGGCTAACCAGCACCGCCCGTGCTGATGACAGCTTACTCCGGGCGACCAATACCGAAATAGGTCAAACCGGCTTTGCGCGGCAATTTCGGGTCAAACATATTGCGCCCATCAAACACCACCTTATCGACCAGCTTGTCCGCCAGCAACTCAAAGTCCGGACTGCGAAACTGCTTCCATTCGGTCACAATCACCAACGCATCCGCCTGATTGAGCGCATCGTAAGGCATCTTCGCATAAACCAGTTCAGGTCGCTCACCGTACAGCTCGCGGGCAGTGTGCATTGCTTCAGGATCGTACACCTGAACCTTAGCGCCCGCCTGCCACAACGCTTGCAACAACACCCGACTGGGTGCCTCGCGCATGTCGTCGGTGTTTGGCTTAAACGCCAAGCCCCACACGGCAATCACTTTGCCGGTTAACTGGCCCTGATAAAAACGCTCGATCTTGTCGAACAAACGCTGCTTCTGGCGGGCGTTGACATTTTCCACCGCCACCAACAACTCCGGCTGGTAATCAACATCCTGTGCGGTGCGCGCCAGCGCCTTGACATCTTTGGGAAAGCACGAGCCGCCATAACCGCAACCCGGATAGATAAAACTGTAGCCAATGCGCGAATCGGAGCCGATACCCTGACGTACTGCCTCGATATCCGCGCCTAAACGTTCAGCAAGATTGGCCAGCTCGTTCATGAAGCTGATTTTGGTGGCCAGCATGGCATTAGCAGCATATTTGGTCAGCTCGGCGGAACGAATGTCCATGGTGATGACCCGTTCCCGGCTGCGATTGAACGGCGCGTACAAGGCTTTTAACAATTCTGCGGTGCGCGGATTGTCGGTACCGATAATAATCCGGTCAGGCTTCATGAAATCTTCCAGCGCCGCCCCCTCTTTCAGAAACTCGGGATTCGATACCACATCAAATTCCAACTCCACGCCCCGCTGCGCCAGCACCGAGCCAATGGTGTCGCGCACTTTATCGGCGGTCCCCACAGGGACGGTGGATTTGTCGATGATAATCCGATAATCAGGCATATACTCGGCAATGGTGCGAGCCACGGCCAGCACATACTGCAAATCTGCCGAACCATCTTCCTCCGGCGGCGTTCCCACCGCAATAAACTGAAACAAGCCATGCTGAACCGCCTCGGCAGCATCGGTGGTAAAACGCAAACGGCCTTCAGCCTGATTTTCCTGCACCATGGCCTCAAGACCCGGCTCGTAAATCGGAATTTTTCCGGCTTGCAAGGCTGTTATTTTTTGCAGATCCACATCCATGCAAACCACATCGTTACCCACTTCGGCCAAACAGGCGCCAGTGACCAGACCTACATATCCACTACCAAATATTGTAATTTTCATGGTTTGAAGCAACGCTTGCTGTGCGGTTTTAAGTCAAAAAACGCCTTTCGCTATCCTTTTGCCTAAAGCGCGGTAAAGGGAAACGGCCATTCCGTACCGTTAACGTGTCCTGACAGCGCGCTCGCCAGTGTTTACAAGGCGCCTAAAATCGCCTTTTTAACGGCATCGAGGCTGGCATCGATGGTAACAGGATGCGTATCCTGGCATTGCTGGATCGCAGTATCCGGATCTTTCAGGCCGTTACCGGTCAGAGTACAGACAATGACGCTGCCATCAGCGATGCGTCCGGTAGCCAAATCGGCCATAGCTCCCGCCAGCGATGCCGCCGAGGCCGGTTCGCAAAACACGCCTTCGGTTTCTGCCAGGAGCTTTTGCGCGGCAAGAATTTTGGCATCACTGACCGCATCAAACCAGCCTTCGGATTGTCTCTGCGCATTCCAGGCCAGCTCCCAGGATTGTGGATGACCGATGCGAATCGCAGTGGCTACGGTTTCAGGATCATCGACCATCGCACCTTTGACAAACGGCGCCGCGCCTTCGGCCTGATAGCCACACATTTTCGGACGCTGGTCGATAATTTTTGGCAAACCCTCATGCGCCTGACTGTATTCCGTGTAGCCTTTCCAGTACGCGGTGATATTACCGGCGTTACCGACAGGCAAGCAATGATAGTCAGGCGCCCGGCCTAAGGCATCGACAATTTCAAACGCGGCGGTTTTCTGACCTTCCAGCCGGAACGGGTTAATGGAATTAACAATGGTCACCGGCGCATGCTCGGCGACTTCCTTGACCAGCGCCATGCCCCGGTCAAAATTACCATTGATTTGAATAATTTCCGCACCATACATCAAAGTCTGGGCCAACTTGCCCAAGGCGATTTTGCCTTCGGGAATCAACACAAACGCCTTGATGCCGGCGCGCACGGCGTAGGCTGCGGCTGCCGCCGAGGTATTCCCCGTGGAAGCGCAGATAATCGCCCGGCTACCCGCCTCGACCGCCTTGGTCACCGCCATGGTCATACCTCGATCCTTGAACGAACCGGTTGGATTCAGACCTTCGTATTTAACATAAATGGAGACATTCCTGCCAATGACGGCCGGCAGGTTTTTCAGCTCGATCAGTGGGGTGTTGCCTTCGCCTAAGCTAATAACCGGGGTACTGTCGGTAACCGGTAAACGGGCGCGATAATGTTCGATCAAGCCGGTGTAATGAGATGCGTGTGTCATGTTATTAGTCTAAGGTTTCTAAACGAATCCGGGTAACGGCGCTGGCAACCGTCGCCAAGGCCTCGATTTCGGTGATCGCCGAGTCGATATTCCGTTCCAGGGTTTCTTGGGTCAGCATAATCACCGGCAGTGTCGCCTCACCTGTCAGCGGCTCTTTTTGCAAAATGGCTTCAATGCTGATGTCATGAGTGGCCAGAATGCGGGTAATATCTGCCATAACCCCGGCCTGATCGGCGACATTAAGACGCAGATAATTGGCCACTTTGAAATCACCTGATGGCAATACCGGACGATCCGACAAGGCTTCAGCCTGAAACGCCAGATGCGGCACTCGGTTATGAGGGTCGCTGGTCATGGCACGCACCACATCCACCACGTCGGCCACCACGGCCGAGGCGGTCGGCTCAGCACCAGCGCCGGCGCCATAGTATAAGGTTGGCCCCACCGCATCACCTTTGACCACCACAGCATTCATCACGCCATCAACATTGGCCAAAAGACGCCGCTTAGGCACCAACGCCGGATGCACACGCAATTCCAGGCCTTGCGGAACACCCCGGGCAATCCCTAAATGCTTGATACGATAACCTAACTGATCGGCATAATCGACATCGGCCCGAGTGATACCGGTAATCCCTTCGATATGCACCTTGTCGTACTGTAACGGTATGCCAAAGGCAATGGAAGCGAGAATGGCCAGCTTGTGCGCGGCATCGATGCCTTCAATATCAAACGCAGGATTGGCCTCGGCATAGCCTAAGGCCTGCGCCTCGGTCAACACATCGGCAAAATCCCGCCCCTGGTCACGCATGGTGGTCAGAATATAATTAGAAGTGCCGTTGATGATGCCGGTCAACCATTCGATCTGGTTAGCCGACAAGCCTTCGCGAATCGCTTTGATAATTGGAATACCGCCCGCCACGGCCGCCTCGAAGGCGACAATCACGCCTCGTGCGCTGGCAGCGGCGAATATTTCATTGCCATGTAGCGCAATCAATGCCTTGTTAGCGGTCACCACCGACTTACCATTGGCAATCGCCGCCAGCACCAGCTCACGCGCCACATCGGTACCGCCAATCAATTCCAGCACAATATCGATGCTAGGTTCCTCAACGATGGTGAACGGATCGTCAGTGAGCTTGACCTTGGAGGTATCGCAGATACGCGCCCGCGCCAGATCCCGCGCCGAGGCCTGCGTCACCACAATTTCGCGCCCAGCCCGTCGGACAATCTCTTCCCGATTGCGCGTTAGAACATTCAATACGCCCCCGCCTACCGTGCCTAAACCCAGCACGCCTAAATTAACCGGTTTCACGCAAGCTCCCTCCAGCCTGTCGGCCTATATTTAATCATTCAGCAAACCTTGTCGTTTGAATAACTGGCGAATGCCACGCACCGCCTGGCGGGTGCGATGTTCATTTTCAATCAAACCAAAACGCACATGATCATCACCATACTGGCCAAAACCAATGCCTGGCGAGACCGCCACTTTCGCCTCTTTCAGCAATAACTTGGCAAACTCCAAAGAACCCATGGCGCGAAACGGCTCGGGAATGGGCGCCCAGACAAACATCGTTGCCTTAGGCTTCGCCACCGGCCAGTTTATGGACGCCAGGCCCTCGCACAATACATCGCGGCGCCGGCGATACATCTCGGCAATATCGCTCACGCATTGCTGTGGCCCCTCTAACGCTCGAATCGCAGCAATCTGAATCGGCGTGAACGTACCATAGTCCAGATAGGATTTAATGCGCGCCAAGGCCGCCACCAAGGTTGGACTGCCGCACATAAAGCCCACGCGCCAGCCGGGCATGTTGTAGCTTTTCGATAACGAGAAAAACTCGACCGCGATTTCCTTAGCTCTAGGTACTTGCAAAATCGATGGCGCCCTGTAGCCATCAAACACAATGTCGGCATAAGCAATATCCTGCACGACCCAGATTTTGTGCTCCAGGGCGATGTCGATGATGTTCTCGAAGAAGTCCAACTCCACGCATTGCGTGGTGGGATTGCCGGGAAAGTTGAGAATCAGCATTTTCGGCTTAGGCCAGGATTCGATAATGGCCTTACGCAACTCCTCGAAAAAGTCCACCCCCGGCACCAACGGCACATGACGCACGTCAGCCCCGGCGATCACCACGCCATAAGGATGAATAGGGTATGCAGGATTAGGCACTAACACCACATCACCCGGCGCCAGGGTCGCCAGCGCCAAATGCGCCAGACCTTCCTTGGAGCCAATGGTCACAATGGCCTCGGTTTCAGGGTCCAGTTCAACCTGAAAACGCTCCTGATACCAATTACAAATCGCCCGCCTCAGCCGTGGAATGCCTTTAGAGACAGAATAGCGGTGCGTGTCCTCGCGTTGCGCCGATTCCAGCAACTTGGCCACGATGTGTTCGGGCGTTGGCTGGTCGGGATTGCCCATGCCAAAGTCGATAATGTCCTCGCCTGCCGCCCGCGCTTTTGCCTTCAGCTCGTTGACAATATTGAATACATAAGGTGGAAGGCGGCTGATACGATGAAATTGTTCCATGCGCGAGTGTCAATGATGCTGAGTATGGGCCAAAATCGGACTAATCTAAAGGTTAAGATTACCCCTGTCAAATCAGTGTTGACAGTACCAGCAATTCTCAATTTGGAGTCCAAAAAGGATATTGGGAGCACTTGTCGAGGATGTTGGCAGCTTAGGATGCTGCCATCAAGCCCCCATGGATGGGTTCACCGCGTTCCTCGACAAGTGCTACCCATGTCTAAAGCACAGTGAAAATGCTCAAACTGAGCATGGCTGTGACAGTACCACAACCCTGTTCCATAGGTTAGGCGGGCCGCAGCCGGTAGCGCTTAGCAGAAGGCGCAGTGCATACGTCCATGCAGGCTTGAGCGCAGCTTACTGGAAACGGCTGTGACAGCACCGTTAACCTCCAAACTTGCCCCACCTAAGCCCCCGAGCCAGACAGCGGCGCATCAGCCGGTTTTGCTTGCACCGCCATTTCCTACTAAAATACTCCATTATTTCTCCAGCCACATTGGCCTCCTTATGAGCAACAACGTACATAGCCACGAAATCGATAAATTCAGCGCCAAGGCGGAGCGCTGGTGGGATCCTGAAGGCGAACTGAAAACCCTGCATGCCATCAATCCATTACGCATGGACTTCATTCAACGCCATGTCACACTGACCGGTACTCATGCGCTGGATGTCGGTTGCGGCGGCGGCATTCTTACCGAAGCCCTGGCCGCCGCCGGCAGCCAGGCCAGAGGCATTGACTTAAGTGCGGAACTGGTTGATATCGCCGAACTGCATGGCCTTGAATCAGGCGTTAACGCCCATTTTCAAGTCATCAGCGCCGAAACTTTCGCCGAGCAACAACCTGCCGCTTTTGATGTCGTAACCTGCATGGAAATGCTGGAGCATGTTCCTGACCCAAACGCCATTATCGCCGCCTGCGCCCAGGCGGCAAAACCCGGCGCATGGCTGTTCTTCTCCACCCTCAACCGCCATCCCAAGGCTTTTCTACTGGCCATTGCCGCTGCCGAGTATCTGCTGCAAATGCTGCCTCGTGGCACCCATGATTACCGGCAATTCATCAAGCCCTCGCAACTGTGTCAATGGGCACGCGCCCACGGCTTGGAACTGGAACGCATGGCCGGCATCAGCTACAACCCGCTGACCCGTCAGTTCCGTCTCAGCGAGGACCTTGATGTTAATTATCTGGCCGCATTCCGAAAGCCCCTGTAACTCATGAGCTTACGCTGCGTGCTTTTTGACCTGGACGGCACTTTGGCCGATACCGCGCCCGACTTACTGGCCAGCCTGGATTATGCCTTGCGGCAACGTGGCTGGCCGGTCGCCGCTCAGCCGCAGGTACAACCCGCCATTTCCCGGGGCGCGCTGGCCATGATTCGCGCCAGCCTGCCACACGCTAACGCCACTGAACAGCAAACCTTGCTCACCCTGCTGCTGGATTATTATGAACTCCACATTGCGCGCCACACCCGCTTATTCCCGGGCATCGAAGCGCTACTGAGCTGGCTGGAACAGCACGGTCTGATGTGGGGCGTAGTCACCAACAAGCGCCAGCGCTTCACCTTGCCGCTGATGCGTGAACTGGGCCTATATCAACGCGCGGCCTGTATTATCAGCGGCGACAGCACCGCGCACAGCAAGCCCCACCCTGAACCCATGCTCACAGCCTGCGCACAAATCGGCGTCACCCCCGCGCAATGTCTGTATCTTGGCGACGCCCGCCACGACATCACCGCCGGCCAGGCGGCCGGCATGACCACGCTGGCCGCCAGTTATGGCTATATCGCGCCTGACGACGACCCCAATCAATGGGGAGCCGATGGTTTAATCACAGAACCTTCCGCATTACGCGCATGGATCACCCTGTCATGACCGAACCACGCATTGTCCTGATCACCGGCGCTGCGGGTGGACTTGGCCAAACCGCCGCCCATGCCCTGGCCGCCCAAGGCTATCAGCTGATTCTGCTCGACAAGCGCCTGAAAGGACTGGAGCAACTGTACGACCAGCTGCTCACATACACCGCGCCGACACCGCTTTTACATGGTTTTGACCTGGCCTCGGCGCAAGTCGAGCACTATCAAGAACTAGCCGAACACATTGCACAGCGCTTTGGCAAGCTTGATGGCCTGCTGCATTCCGCAGCGCTGTTCACCGCGTTTGCGCCGCTGGCCAGTCAGGATTTAGTGGAATGGAACCAAACTTTCAATACCAATCTACACGCCCCCTATTTACTGACCCGGGTGCTGCTGGAATGCCTGGTCAATAGTGGCTCAGCTTCAGTGTTATTCACCTGTGACCATCAGGCGCGCAAGCCTCAACCTTATTCCGGCGCTTTTGGTGTCGCGCTCAGCGCCCTGGAAGCCTTGGTAAAAATGTGGTCTGACGAGCTGGACAGCGACCCACGCATTCGCCTGAACCTGCTGCTGCCCGGCGCGGTAGACTCCCCCCTGCGTCGACGCGGCTATCCTGGCGAACCCGCTGAGGCAAGAACCTCTGCTGCCCTGTTAGCCCCTCTTTATCCGTATCTACTTGGCCCTGACAGCGCGCATCTGCGCGGCCAGGTTATCGATGCACAAACCTTCTCTTGGAAACAGACCCATGACTGAACGTGAAACCGTAACCCTCAGCCGCGACGTCAACATCATCACCGTACCCGATGGCAACAACGGCACTCTGCCTAAAGGTACCGCAGTGACCGTGCATCAAGCCCTAGGCAATAACTACACCGTCGTGACCGAACATGGTCACATGGTGCGCATTGCCAGTGCTGACGCCGATGCTCTGGGTAAAGAAGCCACCCATCTTGAAACCCTGGTCGAAGACGCCGACCCCGAGTCGGTGGAAAAAAATTGCTGGGAAGTCATGCGCACGGTGTATGACCCGGAGATTCCAGTCAACATTGTCGATTTAGGGCTGGTCTATCAATGCCAGGTAACCGCCAAGCAGCCGGGTCATAACCGGGTTGACATTCAGATGACCTTGACCGCGCCCGGTTGCGGCATGGGCCCGGTACTACAAGGCGACGTTGAACAAGCCATCCGCGCCTTACCCGGCGTTGACGATGTTTTTGTCGATGTCGTACTCGACCCACCCTGGTCACAGCACATGATGTCAGAAGTTGCCAAAGTACAACTGGGCTTGTTCTGAGCAGGCGCGGCTCGCCACTGTCCTCCGTCATGACTGGCAAAACTTCAGATAACACCAAGGAACTGCGGCACAGCCTCCCGGCCTCCACTGAGGGCAGGCCTGGGGGCGAAAGGTTCCGTTGCGGGTCAGGGGAACCGACCGCGCAGATACCAAGAGGCCGTCCAGGTGCTGCCTCACCTCACGACACCTGCAAGAACCACTCATAACCTGTGATACTTCGTTATCACGCACCGCATCAGCACCGTTCACTTCACAGGCTAACTGGTCGTGTCCCGCCCTTAAAATATTGATCGCGCCGACTCTATCGGCATTTGCCGCGAAACCACACTCGAACCGCGCCTGGCTTGGCCGGTTCTCTTGGGCGGCATAACCGCAGCACGTACACGTCTGGCAGGTGTTTCTGGCCTGCCTCTGGATATCACTTATTTTTTCGCATCACCCGCTAAGTCAGCCATTTGCTTCAGTCGCGCCACCGCCAGACCATGAATGCTGTGCTCGGGATAATTACCCGAAGCATCCAACGCACCCACAGGCTCAACAAACAACAACGCCAATGCCTGGTCAACATGGCTGACCGGATAAAGATGAAACAAGCCGTCTCGAACCGCGTCGATGACTTCGGTTTTCAGCAGCAGATGCCTGACATTGGCGGCCGGCAACAACACCCCCTGATCGCCTGTCAACCCCCGCGCCTGACAGAGGCTGAAAAAGCCTTCGATTTTGTCATTGACGCCACCGACCGCCTGCACTTCACCATATTGGTTAATCGAGCCGGTCACCGCCAGCGCTTGCTTGATGGGCTGCTGGGTCAAGGCGGAGATCAATGCACACAATTCGGCCAAAGCCGCACTGTCGCCATCGACATGCCCATAGGACTGCTCCATGGCGATATGCGCACAAATCGCCAACGGCACTTTCTGGGCGTAACAATGGCCTAAATAACCACTCAAAATCATCACGCCTTTAGAGTGTATGGCCTGCCCTAACTCCACTTCCCGTTCGATATCGACAATGCCGCGAGAACCTGGAAACACCGTGGCGGAAATACGCGCTGGCGCGCCGTAACTGCTACCACCCACTTCCAGCACTGTCAAACCGTTGATTTTGCCAATGGCCTGACCTGCTGTTGCAATCAACACCGTGCCCTCGCACACCTCGCGGACCAATTCCTCGGCGACACGACCGTGTCGCAGCTCGCGTGCCGTTAACGCTTGTTCAATAGCCTCGGCATCCAGCGCTTGCCCGGCAAACAACATGGCCTCATCGAGCACATGCCGGCATTCATCCACCTGACAAGACAGGCGGTTTTGCGCTTCCGCCAGACGACAACTAAACACCACCAGGCGCGCCAGACCGGATTGGGTCAAGGGTTTACCCAGGCATGTCTGAGCATGTGTCTGCAACAATCCGGCAAATTGCGCTAATGTGTCGGCATTGATGGGCAAGGTGTCATCAAAATCCGCCAACACTCGAAAATGTTGAGTAAATTCCTCATCCAGCTCCTGCCATAAATAATAGATTTCCCGGTCCCCCAGCAAAATGATTTTGACCTGTACCGGTAAGGCCTCGGGGTGCAAAGTCTGCGCCTGGGCACCAGGTTCGGGGGTCAGGCCATCTAAATCCAGACAACCTTCATCCAACACATGCTTCAGATGTTGAAACAACCCTGGCTGCACCAACAATTGCGCTGCCGGCATCAGCAAATAACCGCCATTGGCGCGTTGCAAGGCACCCGGTCTGATCAGGCCATGATGGGTCTGACCCGGGTCTTGTTCATGAACCGTTTCAATGTAGCCTAACAGTGAAGGAAAAGTAGGGTTTCCCAGATACACCACCGGCGCACAGCCATGCACGCCCGATTCGGTCAGAAAATTCAGGCCGTAGCGGTAACTGAGAAACTTTTTCAACTCTACCGGTTTAATGCCTTCCTGCTCTTGCCCTTCGGCCAAAAAGGCGGGTAAATGCGTGCGCAAATCTCGCTCCATCGCCTTAAGATAGCGTTGCAAGTCAGCCGCCTCGGCATATTTGTCATGCACCGGCGCAAACAATGGCCGTAACGCCGATTCAACCGTGGTTTTATCCAGTAAGCGAAAACGCTGCTCGAGCTGTCGGCGCCAACTGGGTAAATCCAATAATGCCTCATGCAGGCTGTGTTCCAGTTGTTCGGCGTGACGTTGGAATTGACTGATCTGATCGGCACTCAATGGCTCTTTGGCACTGGGTGAAAATTGAATATTGCCTTGTTCTTCACGCATCACCACGCCCAGACTGACCGCCTGCTCGGCCACACGACTTAACACCGCCTGATAATGGCTATCGAAGTTTTGTTGCAACGCGGCTTTTTGACGTTGATACGGCGTGCTGTCAAAGACGGCGGGGAACGTTGCGACAATGTTGTCCAGCAAGGCATCAAAATCGGCCTCGATATCGGCTTGCCGGGCCGGCGGCAAGCTGAGCAACACGGGCCTTCGGGGTTCGGCACAGTTGATACCATAGGCATAAACCACGTCAACCGTCAGGGTGGCGGCTTTGCGAGCCACGGCCTCCCGCACCCGCAAAAGCGCATCAAAACCCGGTTGCTGAGTGACATAAATATGGTAGCCCGGCCGCATCATGGCAAGACCAAAATCCAGTGCGCTCAAGGTACGTTGTGCGGCAAAATCTCCCACTACGGCCTTGGCACTGGCCTTGGTTAACTGCGCGTCGGAAAGGTTCAGGGTCAGTTGTTGTGCGGTTAATTGGGTCATGACAGGTTCGGTGGTTGCAAACGTTTTTCCAGCAAACGTTTGTAGTTCAATAAATGCAGGGTTTGCAGGGCGGCGTCATGGCTGACGCCCAGGCAGGTCAGGGGCAGATCGATGTCGGAAATACGCACCGGATACTGGTTGCCGTTTAAGCGATGATCAAGAATGCAGGTCACGGCGGCATCAAAAAACTGACGGCCATGATTTACCGAAGAAAATTCATTTTCATTAACGTAAACCGTGTAGTCCAGGTGGTCACCGCGCATGCAGCCGGCAACCCGAACCGCCAACGCGGGCGGCTCGCTGGCAATATCATCCTGCCGGGTAAAATCCAGCACCCGCACTTGATCGGCATGGATTTGATAATACTCAACCGGATGTGGCTGATTGCCAAAATAACGCTCGCCTATGTTGTCGAGGAAAAAATGACAGTGCTTCAAGGCAATAGTCATCAAACAGTCGCGGTACACCTCGCGGTATAGACCGCCGCGCTCATCGAGCACATAAATGTCCGTGGCGCCGTTTTTCTGGTGAGCAAACACTTGCACCACGCCAGGCCGATTGTGTTCCAAAAGGCGCGGCAGCGGCGTATGAGACAACGCCCCAGGCTGGCAATGCACCGGGCTGTATCCGGCCACAGGCCGCCCCAGCTCCTGCCATAACGCGGCGTCATCGGCCAACGCCTTGATGGCTAATTCTGATGCCTGATATTCGGCGCAGTAAACGCCTACGCCGGCATCCAGCAAATAACGTTCGGCCGGGGTATTCATTAACCGCGCCAGGCGCCAAAACAAACCTAATAGCGTCTGCTGAAAGTGCACGCCATACAAAGGCTGTGGGCAATAGGCCGTGACCACACCCGGGTTAAGATCATGCGCCTGATTGAGCAGTGTCGCCATGGCCGCGAGCAAGCCGCCAAAACCCTTGGCCTGACCGGTATAAATCTCACCCCACGCGGTCACCCACACATAATCAACGCTTTCCAGCAAACACTGCCGGTCAGCACTGCAAAAAAACGGATTCCCTTGCGCGGCAAAGCTTAAATCCTGGCTCAATACCGGTTCAGCCAGATTCACCAACCACAACACCTGCACGATACGATTGCTACTACGACAAACCGCAAGGTCAGCTTCAGGCAGCGGTTTGATCAAGTTCAAAAACCGGTGCAACACGCGCAGACAATCACCTAAGCGCTTAACCGGCGGCGCATGTCCGGGCAAAGACTCTATCTGCAGCTGCTTAACATCGGTCACCAAACGATTGACCAGCAACCAGGTCAACAGCTCACAGACGCTGTACCGTTGTTGCAAGACTGCCGCGTTAGATTGCCTCACCAGTTGCCACACACTGTCGTCGGCATTGCCCGGCTGTTCGATCAACAGGAAGTCCGGCGACTGCTTAGCTAATAATGCCCGGGTTGATAAAAATTCAATTTTGCCGGGTTTTTTGTTCAGGTACGCCAACATCTTCCGACTGATCAATTCCGCATCATCATTGCTGGCAAGGCGCTGCAAATGGCGCCGGGTAAAATTCTGAATCACCCGATAACATTGCGCCAACTGTTTGAACAACAATTCGTGTTCGCGCTGCACACGATCGACTTGCCAATACTGACCGCTC
The DNA here is from genome assembly GCA_032251045.1 of Methylococcales bacterium. GTDB lineage: Bacteria > Pseudomonadota > Gammaproteobacteria > Methylococcales > Methylomonadaceae > JAVVEW01. Next base: position 55,479 of record JAVVEW010000001.1, on the reverse strand, counting down.
AGTAATGCCTGTACATTCGCCATCGGCCACTGCCAGGATGCCGCCAGATGTTCCAGCAGCTTGCGGCGCTGTTGGGTCAGCTCGGCAACTGGCAGGCCCGCGATTTTCAACACCAGACTGCGCCTGACCAACTCGATCCGCTCGGCTTGCCCTAAGTCTTGCAGATAGCGCTCCAAACGCTGGCAAATCAGCAAATAAGAATCCAGCTCCACCAGGCTGTACTGCCCTGAATACAGTTTGGCCTTCATTGCCGTGGCCAGCCATGGAATGTTGGGATAATGACTGGCATAACTTTCCAGCAACATTAACTTGAGCAAGGACTTATGTGGTGCATGAGTGGCCTTGTACAAATGCCACAAGGTCACGGTCACAAACTCCTCCGGCGGCGTTTGACTGAGGCTGCCAAAGTCAATAATCTTGTCAGCGGCGATAAAACGGCGCTCGGTCAGGTGTTGCAGATAGCGCTGATCGTTGGCCTCTTGCTCGGGCGGCACCAACCACCAACCCGGGATTCTGCCAGCCACATAAACCGCCGTCCGATAAAACTCCTCCAGCAATAAATAATGCTGCATCTTGCCGCTGCTTTCATCTGAAATCGGCGTATCCTCCCCCTGCCGGAAACGCTCGCAATCAATCAGAAAAAAATGCACCGCAAGCCCCAGCCCGGTCGCCCAGCGCTCGATGGCGCAGACCTTATCGGCCAATTGCCGGTGTTGAGCCGCCGTCAATGCAGGATCATGGCATAGCCAGATATCCATATCGCTGCCGGCCGCAAACGCCACGCTACTGACACTGCCCATCAGAAACACGCCCCACACAGGCAGGTTGTGCGCCAACGGTTTACGATACACAAAGCTTTTCGCAAAGCGCCGTGCGTACTGTAACGTTTGCTTACCGGGCTGATAATGCTGAATGCCCGCAGGCGCGGTCAGGGTGATAAAACCTGGCAATGACGGGTGATTTTGATGCAATAACAGCGGCAGCAGCTCAAGAAAGTCGCGCTGTTTAGGAAGCAGGTTCTGTTGAATGCGGGCAATGTGCCGCTGCTGCACGGACTTGAAGCGCAGCTCCACGGCCTGCAAATCTTTTTTGCTGATCACAGCACCAGGCGCGCCCAAATGAATGGGGCGCGCCCGGGTCGGTTCAAACAGGCTCAAAGCTCAGGGCCTGTATCAGAAGAAATGGCCGAAACATGCACTCATGCCGTGCTGTTTACCGCAATGCGGCTTTAGCATCGGCAATGGCCACACGCACCGTTGCCGGCGCGGTACCGCCAAAATGCTTGCGCGCCGCCACCGAACCTTCCAATGTCAACACCGCAAAGACATCCGCCTCGATCAGTGGTGATAACGCCCTTAGCTCATCCAGTGTCAATTCAGACAAATCCCGACCGCTGTCCAAGCCTAGTCGAACGGCCTGTCCCACCACATCATGGGCATCACGAAACGGCATACCTTTAACGACCAGATAATCCGCCAAATCGGTCGCCGTAGCATAACCCTGACGCGCCGCCTCATACATAGCGCGCTGATTCACTTGCAAATTCGGCAACATGTCGGCAAAAGCGCGTACACAGTCATGCAAGGTATCGGCACTATCGAACAATGGCTCCTTGTCTTCCTGGTTATCCTTGTTATAGGCCAGAGGCTGGGCTTTCATCAGCATCAACAAGCTGATCAAATGCCCGGTCACCCGGCCTGTCTTGCCACGCACCAACTCTGGCACATCAGGATTTTTTTTCTGCGGCATGATCGAGGAACCGGTGCAAAACGCATCCGGCAAGTCGATAAAGTTAAATTGCGCCGAAGACCACAACACCAGCTCTTCGGCAAAACGCGACAAGTGCATCATCAACACACTGCCCGCCGCACAAAACTCAATGGCGAAATCGCGATCGCTGACCGCATCCAGTGAATTTTTACAAGGTGCGCTGAATGCCAAAAGACGTGCGGTCATGGTGCGGTCCAGCGGATAGGTCGTTCCGGCCAGGGCCGCCGCCCCCAGGGGCATGACATTAACCCGTTTACGACAATCAGCCAGACGCTCCCGATCACGCGCCAGCATTTCAAACCAAGCCATCAGGTGATGCCCCAAGGTCACCGGCTGGGCAACCTGCAAATGGGTAAAGCCGGGCATGATCGTCGCCGCATGCGCCTCGGCAAGCCCCAGCAAACCCTGTTGCAAACGTTTCAGCTCCGCATCCAGCTCATCGATGCGAGCGCGCAGATACAAACGAATATCGGTTGCCACCTGATCATTACGCGAGCGCCCGGTATGTAGTTTTTTGCCGGCCGCGCCAATGCGCTTAGTCAATTCCGCTTCGATGTTCATGTGTACATCTTCCTGCTGTATCGACCAGGCAAACCGCCCCTGGGCAATATCCTCGGCAATGTCACTTAGGCCCTGCAAGATGGCCTCAAGCTCCGCCTCGGTCAATACGCCAATAACAGCAAGCATCTGGGCATGGGCCCGTGAACCCTCGATATCCTCCTGAGCCATGCGCTGGTCAAAAGCAACAGACGCGGTAAACGCCTCGACAAAGGCGTCGGTGGTTTCTGTCAAACGGGCACTGGATAATTTTTGGCGATGCGGCTGCTGTAAACTCATAGCTATCTGCGGATAAAAAAGATCAATTATAACGCAAGCACCGCCCAACATCGGCAAGCGCTCAAGCGCACCCGGTACAGACCCGCTTTGCCGGCGCCTCTCTTCTCCAAAGGATTGAGAGGGGTTTTTCTCGGACTGCGCACGGTTACACGACCGACTTTACCGGCCTCTCCCTTTTCCAAAGGGGAATTGAGGGGGATTTTTCTCGGGCTATGAACGGTTACCCGGCGTCATGCCAGCACAGTAGTGACCGGCCGGTTCGGATCACGAATCCACTCGCTCCAGGAACCTGCATAAAGCCGGCTGCCGCGCAGTTCGCAGTACTCCATGGCCAACATATTATGACAAGCGGTCACCCCCGAACCGCACATATGCACCACCTGCTCGGCGAGCGTATCGGTCAACAATGCGGCAAATTGCTCGGCCAATACCGCCTGTGGCAGAAAACATTTATCGGCATCGAGATTGCGGGTAAAGGGATGATTAACCGCCCCCGGCACATGGCCCGCCACACAATCCAAAGGTTCGGTCTCGCCGGTGAAGCGCTCCTCGACACGCGCATCCAGCAACGCAATGGTTTTGGCGGCCAACAAGTTTTCCAATTGCAACGCCGTCACCAGGCTGGTGTCGTCATAATAAGCCCGAAAACTGGCAGGCCTGACAATGGGAATGGCCGTGGTCAGCGACCGCCCCTGCCGCTTCCATTGGTCAAGCCCGCCATCCAGCACCGCCACCTGGTCATGACCTAACAGCCGAAACAACCACCAGAAACGGCTGGCGAACACACCGCCGGCATCATCATAGACCACCACCTGCTTGCTGTTAGCAACGCCCCAATGGCCCAGCTTCTTACTCAACAAGGCCAGATTTGGCAAAGGATGGCGGCCGGTCAGCGCCGTCACCTGGCCGGACAAATCCTTTTCCAGGTCGGCATAACGCGCGTGGGCGATATGACCGAATCGATAAGCCTGCGCGCCCATGGCAGGGTCTTGCAACGAGAACCGACAATCGAAAATCACCCAATCCGGGTCATCGGCATGGGCGGCAAGTTGTTCGCAGGTAATCAGGGTTTGATAGGTCATGACTTTGAATTGACGTTAAGAATAATTTTGCCCCTATGCCGCCCCGCCTCCATGAGCTCATGAGCGCGGCCAGCATCTGCCAAAGGTAACAGACAATGGATATAAGGTTTGATCTGGCCGCAGGCCAGCAGCGGCCAGACCTGGCTTAACAACGCCTGGGCAATGGCAGCTTTGAAAGCGACAGGTCGGGCACGCAGCGTTGAACCAGTCAAGGTCAGACGCCTAAGCAAGATTGGCAACAGGTTGATGTCGGTTTTCGGCCCTTGCTGCACGGCAATTTGCAGCAACCGGCCTTCATCGGCCAGGCAGGTAAGATTTTTATTAAGATAATCACCGCCGACAATATCCAGCACCACATCAACGCCCCGTCCTTCGGTCAGTGTTTGTACTTCCTGAACAAAATCCAAGCGCCGGTAATCGATGGCCGCAAAAGCGCCTTGCTTAAGCGCAAACCGGCATTTTTCCTCGCCGCCGCAAGTAGTGATGGCGCGAAGGTCAAAAGCGCGCGCCAGTTGCAGCGCGATATGGCCAAGGCCGCCGGCACCGCCATGCACCAGCAAGGTTTCGCCCGGTTGGATGGCGGCGCGCTGCCAGAGGTTGCTCCAGACCGTGAATAACGCTTCCGGCAAGCCAGCCGCTTCGGCAAAACTTACGTTGTCAGGAATGGGCAGACAAAGCGGCGCTTCGGCCAGACAATACTGCGCATAACCGCCACCGGTCACCAATGCGCAAACCGGCTGTCCGGACGGTAAACCGGTAACGCCCGGCCCCAAAGCATCGACCACACCGGAAACCTCAAGGCCAAGAATATCACTGGCGCCGGGCGGCGGCGGGTACAGCCCCTTGCGCTGCATGACATCAGGCCGGTTGACCCCGGCGCAAGCCACCTTAATGCGCACCTGCCCCACATCAGGCTCAGGCGTGGGCCGGTGACCGAGCTGCAAATGTTCAGCCGGGCCTGGTTGGTCAATGAGGATGGCCTGCATGGCGTTTGAAATTGTTTCGATGCAAAACGATTGATTATACGCTGAATATCCGGTGGCTCATACGCACTTTTGCTGGGTAAAGCAAGCCATTGCCGCTTAACAACCCGAGGGGTCGCAATCGCTTTTTTTTGCCTTCATCTGTGGCTCGACCACAAAGGCAAACAAAGCAGCGGCCAGCAAGGCACCCAGCACCGGCGCGACCACATAAACGGTGATAAAGCCCAATGGGTCTTTCGGGAAAGCGGCACTTCCCCAACCGCTGACCGCCGCAAACAAGCGCGGCGCAAGGTCCCGGGCTGGGTTTAATCCGGCTTGGGTTAAAGGTGCCAGAATGGCAATAATCAGCGTCACCGTCAGGCCGATCAACAAAGGCGCCAGATTTTGATTCGGCCGCCCTAAATTACAGCCTTCGGTCAATGAGAAGATCATAAACACCAGAATAAATGTGCCGATGCCTTCAGCCATCATGGCGCCCGCTTGACTGACCACCACCATGCTTCCCGCGCCAGGGTTCGGATAAAACTCGCCAAACATCATGGCTGTTGCAATCGATTCCGGCGTCCCGCGAACAATGCCATGCAGCATCTCATAGTGACTGATCGAGTCACTAAAAACGAGATACAACACCGCTGCCGCGACATAGGCGCCGAGAAATTGGCCGGTTACATAAAACGGCAGTTTGCTGGCCGACATACGTCCACTGGCCACCATCGCCACACTGACCGCCGGGTTAAGATGCGCGCAACTTAAATGCCGCGTTGCATAAATCGCCAGCGCCACAGCAGCGCCCCAGATCAGGGCAATTTGCAGCAAACCGGCGTGAGCGTCAAAAAGAATGGTAACCGCCACAGAGCCGCAACCAAACAACACCAAAACAAAGGTGCCGATCAGTTCGCCAGTAAAATCGTGAAGTCGCTGCATGGATGTATCCTCATAGTTTAAGTAAGCCGCAAATGGCTTTTCATTGCAATCTGACAGCACACGTCTTTTCGCCCGAACGAGCCTGCCAACGCCAACAATCAGCCTCTTTAGTCATTGCACCCGGATCATGGCATTTTTACAACAAGATTTTGCAAAATAACAACAACCCCCCTATAATCAAGTCCTTTATCGTCAGGGCCGGTTACGCCTTGCCTTCGCTCGCTATGGCTTTTAACTTTAGTAACCGCCCTCGCCTTACCGCCTGCCGTCACCCATGCCCACCACTGCCAAGTCATTGGTCAAAAACCGCATCATCGCGTTCTTGACACACCCCGCCCTGCGCTGGCCCTGGTGGATTGTCGCGTGCTATTTACTGTTAAGTCTGGGCAGCGCCTATATCAGCGCTACCCGCTTAGGTATCAACACCGACACAGTGGCGCTGATCAACCAAGACCTGCCTTTCCTGCAAGCGCGCAATCAGCTGGATGCCGCTTTTCCCCAAGATGCCTCGCCGATTATCATCGTCGCTGAATCAGACATACCCGAACAAGCGCTGTTTGCCGTTCGCCAGCTGCATCATGCTATCGAACAACATCCAGAGCTTTTTGCATCCGGTTATATTCCTGACGACCAGCCGTTTTTACGGCAGCAAGGCCTGCTGTATCTCAGCCCTCCCGAACTGGAACATCTGAGCACGCGCCTGACTGACGCACAACCGTTCATCGGCTACCTCAGCCAACATTTTCATGTCGCCGGACTGGTCAGCATTATCGAGCAGGCATTTGCGCACGACATCAAACTCGACACCACCACCGCCCTGCCGCCGCTGTTAAAAGCGCTGCAACAAACACTTGCCGCCGCGGCTGACCAGCAATCAAGGCCCGTCTCCTGGCAACGCTTACTGACCCCGGACACCCTGGGCGACGCCCCTAACCGGCGTTTGTTGCTGGCCCGGCCCAAGCAGGATTTCTCGGAACTCTTGTCCGCCGAACAGCCCATGTTATTTCTAAGCGCCCAAGCCCGCCGCCTGGAAGCTGAGCAACCCGGCCTGCGTATTGGCCTGACCGGTGAAGTGGCGCTGGAATATGAGGAAATGCAATCCCTGAACGCCACCATGACCTATGCCAGCATCATGTCAATGATCATGGTGTGTCTTATTTTATGGTTAGGTTTAAGGTCCTGGGCGTTATTGTTAGCCAGCATGATCAGTCTGGTCAGCGGCCTGCTGCTGACCGCAGGTTTTGCCACGTTGGCAATTGGCCATTTGAATCTGATCTCCATCGCCTTTGCGGTGTTGTACATTGGCCTGGGCGTTGATTTCGCCACCCATTACTGCCTGCGTTACCGGGAATCATTGCTGGTTCATCAGCATGACGCCGGCGCCGCGCTGATGAACAGCAGCACCTCTCTGGGCTGCTCGCTCGGTCTTTGCGCACTGACTTCAGCGATGGGTTTTTTTGCTTTCGTTCCAACCGATTTCAAGGGCGTCTCCGAACTGGGCATTATTTCCGGCGTGGGCATGTTTATCGGACTGCTGGTATCGTTAAATCTACTGCCGGCGTTACTCAAACTGCTGCCCAAACCACGCCCCATTCAGCCGCTGCGCCTGCCCGAATCGCTGTACCTACTACCGTTTCGGTATCGCACCGTCATTCGCAGCCTGGCGGTCATACTGGTGCTGGGTGCCGGCGTCAGCCTGGCTCATGTGCGCTTTGATGCCAGCCCGGTTAATCTACGCGACCCGAACACCGAATCGGTACAAGTCTTCAAAAAACTGCTCACCGCCAGTACCGATTCACCCTTCGTGGTCTCGGCACTGGCGGCCAATCTTCAACAGGCCGAACAGTTGGCCGAACAGTTCACCCGCCTGGACAGCGTGCATGAAGCCTTGACCTTGCACAACTGGCTACCGGAACAACAAGATGACAAACTGGAATTGCTGGACACCCTGAACATGATCATCCCCGGCGGTTTCAGCAACTTTCCCAAACAACCACAAAGTTCCGATGTGCGCGGCGCATTGATTAAACTCAGCTACTTGCTTGAACAACACGGCCAGATGCTGGACCCGAGTCTGACCGACGCCCTGCAGCAACAGATTTATCGCCTGCTGGGCCAGGCACCCGCCGAGGCCATCTACCGACAAATCGAACACGACCTGCTGGCCTGGCTGCCCGACACCCTGCACAATCTTGCCGATAGCCTGAAAGCTCAACCGGTCTCTTTGGACACCTTGCCAGCAAGCTTCAGGCAGCATTGGGTCAGTGCTGACGGCCAGTACCGAGTATTGATTTTCCCGGAGCAGGACTTGAACAATCCAGCGCATCTGCGCACCTTTGCCACCGAGGTGATGAGTGTCGATGAACGGGTATTTGGCCTGCCGATTGGCGATATGATGACCGCCCAGGCAGTTGTCAACGCGTTCATCCAGGCCTTTGCCAGCGCCTTGGTCATGATCGTAGTGCTACTGGGCATAGTGACTGGCAGCCTACGCAAAACCCTGCTGATGACACTGCCACTATTACTGGCCGCCATGACCACCGCCGCAATCAACGTCTGGCTGGACAATCCGTTTAATTTTGCCAATGTAATTGTACTGCCCTTATTGCTGGGCATTGGCATCGACAGCACCATTCACATGGTTGACCGTGCCGAACAGCCTGGCCAACGCCTGAGCAAACTACTGAAATCCAGCACTGCCCGCGGCATCTTATTCAGCGCACTGACCACTCTGACCAGTTTTTCCAGTCTGGCATTTACCGGCCACGCCGGCATCGCCAGCATGGGCTTATTACTGACGATTGGCATTGCCACCACACTGTTCATCACCCTGGTCGTGCTGCCCGCCTGGCTGGCATCAGGCAAAACCCTTGCCGATTTCTAGGAACCTGGCCGATGCCACCTTTAACCGACTCACCCTTTTTTGCGTACCGACAACCTAAACGAGGCCCTCTTATGTCCAATCTCGCACGACTTTCCTGGCTGTTATTACTGCTGAACGTTATCCCAGGCGCCATCTGGGCACATGCTGTGGTCACCGACAACACCCTGAAAATTGATCCGGTTCAAGCCGGTCAGGCCAAAAAAATCACGCTGACCTTTAACTCGCAAGTCGAACTGGCGCTATCGCATTTTGACCTGGTGAAAAAAGGCGACCTGAGAGAGCGGCTGGACATCGCCCCAGGCCCGAAACAAGGTCAGGTAATCGTCAACCTACCGCCTCTGCTCACCGGCGAACACGCCATTCAACTCAAAGTATTTGCCGCCGACGGTCATCTGACCGAAGACCTGATTCGTTTTTTTGTGGTTGACTAACCCTGGAGTAAATAATGGAAGGATTGGCGGATTTTCTCGACTCGTTAATCGGCGGTGTCGATTTTGTCATGTTTTGTGCCTTGATTGGCGGCCTGATCTGGGTACATACCATTTTGCGCCCCTGGCAAACCACACATCACTACTCAAAAGCATTACTCGACAATACCACCCAGCTCATTTATTACGGCACGATAGGGCTGGCCATCACCCAAGCATTTGCGCTGCTTCTGAAAGTCTGGCTGATGGCGGCCACCTTGCAGCAATGGCCCTTCCCGGCTTTTGCCGGAACCTTGCAATTCCAGGCCGGTCTTGCACGCCTGCTGCTGGTGATCGTGCTGGCCTATTTCATCAAATTGCGCCTGACCGACAACCCCCAATCGCATGAGCTTTGGAAAACCGCCGCATGGGGTGCGGTTCCTATTATCATCGCGGGCGCATGGTTAACGCATGGCGCGGGGCGTTTCGATTATCGGCTGCTGCTGATGACCTCCACGGTGATTCATCAAGTTGCCGCAGCCTGTTGGGTGGGTGGTATTTTTCAGTTATTAGTGGTATGGCACACACACCGCCAAGGGCAAGCAGCCTTTACCTTATGGCCCGCCGTATTGCGGCAATTCTCCAAAGTGGGCCTGACCGCCGTCGCCGTATTGGCGCTGACCGGACTGCCCATGGCCATCAACTTCATTGACTCCATCAACGGCCTGATCGGTAGTGGTTATGGCAACCTGCTGATGGTGAAATTGATGCTGCTGGGTCTGGCACTGGCCATGGCCTATCTGAATCGCAAAGGCACACTGGAATTTTTTCAACAGCAACGCAGCACCCTGGCCTTCCGCGAAGTGCCCAACTTCATTCAGGCAGAAACTTTCGTGCTGGTCAGCCTGGTGTTTACCGCCGTCAGCCTGGCCACGCAACCGCCCGCTATCGACATCCCCGACACCACGGCCAGCTGGCAGGAAGTCATCGCCACTTTCAAACCGCGTGTCCCCATGGTCATCTCCCCCACCCATGAAGAGCTGATGGCAGGCGAGGCTGGCCGCACCGCGATTATCGGCCAGGTACCCTCACGCGCCATGACCGACTGGTCAGACTACAACCACAACATGGCGGGTATTTTCGTAGCCGCTGCGGCACTGTTATCACTGGCGGGCTATTTCCGCACCAATTCGCTCAGTCCGCGCTGGCCACTGGTACTGGCCGCCTTAGGCTTATTTTTATTTATTCGCAGCGACCCGGAAACCTGGCCCATGGGCCCCATTGGCTTTTGGGAAAGTACCTTGAACAGCGGCGAAATTTTGCAGCACCGCATTGCCACCTTACTAGCCTTTTTCATGGGGGTGATGGAATATCGCGCAAGGTCGCAGCAACAGGCCAACCCCAAACTGATTTACCTGTTTCCATTTCTGGCGGCTTTTGGCGGCTTGATGTTACTGACCCACTCGCATGTCGGCTTTCAGCCTAAAACCGCGTTTTTGATTCAGGCCGGGCACACGTTAATGGGCTTCTTTGCCATCATTCTGGCCTGCGCCCGCTGGTTAGAACTGAAGCTCTCCGATCCTGCGCAACAACGCATTGCCGGTATCATTGCGGGTATCGCCATGCTGCAAATCGGCATGATTTTAATGTTCTATCAGGAACCTTTGTATTAACGTCCTGAAAGTCAGTGACGCTCCAAGGCCTTCAGGCCTGAGATTCCTACGGCGCTCAAGCAGCTCATGTTGCTTGAGTCGCGTCGGTGGGTTCTTGGCCCGACGCCCCAACAGCCGGGCGAAGTCTCTGCACAAGCTAACCGGGCGTGTCCCGCCCTTAACACTTCGAAAAAAGAATTACCCGAGCGTTCGCAAGAAACTATGGGGTGGCGCTTTGTGGTCGCCCAGCTACTTTACCGGAAGTTGTGGTGGTGCGCCTATCGAGCTTGTCAGGCAATACATCGAGCAACAGCAGACAACGCACTAAAATCCAAATAAGGACGGCTATTCGCCGTCCGCGCTATCCTTCCCCGCCCTGAACGGCTATTACGAACTATAGCTGATTGAGCGTTGCATAATACAGCTTGGCAGCATCCATGCTCACTGCAAACATAGCCTTAAAGCCCTTACCACCCGCCTGTAATCTGTAAAGCCTTCAAAATAGGCAGTTGCGTCTCGGCAAAGGCGTTAGCCTGCCGACCTAGTTCGGCAACATTGTCCTCCGCCGTCTCCAGCGCCTGACCTTCCTTCAGCAAACGCTGACCCTGCATCTCAAGCAATTGCCAGACGAAACGCGCCCAGTCTGCGGGGTGTTTATGACCTTGGCTGCGGGCCAACAGGAACAGCTGCTGGAAGCGAGGCACGGCGATGCCGCCACCGGTTACCGGGCTGGCCAGGTAAGTCAATTCGTTGCTACTGCGAGCCTTGTGCATCAAGTGAATGTTGATGCGTTCTGCGGGCTTTTTGGCTTTCTGGATGGCCGCCTCTTCCTGTACTGGGAGCACAGCGCCGGTGGCAGCCAGCACCATGATCGCTTGCAAAAGCTGGGCGAAGCCGATGCTTTGTCCACCATGACTGGCTTTAAGCGCGTTTTCAATCTGGCCTAGCGTTTTGGCTTTGTGGTCGGCAAGTAGATCAAGCAGCGGGGCATAAACCGCCTCCTGCAAGGCGGCTTCGCCAAGGCTGCCGGTGACCTTGAGACTGACATCGGCCCTGGGCAGGGCAAGCACAATGCGCTGGGCGCGCAAAGCTTCGGCTTGCTCCAGCGTGGACAGCGTACGAGCACCTTTGACCCAGTAATCCTTACGGAATTGCTGATTGACGCAGAAATCCCGCGTGGTCTGGCGGAACATGACATCCGGGATGCTGGCCAGCAAGGTTTGCTGTTCGGCAGTCAGGTTCACCGCGTCGATGGTATCGAGATAGTTGGCCGAACAAGCCCATTGCAGCTTGGCCGGCTCCAACCATTGCGCCATCCGGGCAAACGCCATCGGTTGCCAGTCGCGGTTGAAGTATTCATGGGCGACATAATGACGATTTTGCTCCTTGATTTTCTGAATGCGTTCGGCCACCTGCGGGTTGGCGCGAGCATAGGCCGGGTTGGCAGCCAGCAATTGGTCAACGAACGATAACGCGGCATCGATGCGACTGACAATGCCGGCACCGTCCGCACCGAGTACCTCGGCATGTTCGGTAAGCAGGTCGCGCATAGGTACCATGGCGGCCCAGCCAGGCTGGGTGTTATAGCTGATATAGAGCACTCCGCCTACTTTGAGTTTGCGGCGGATAAAATCAACGATGACAGCACGGTTCTCATCACTGATCCAGCTCCAGATGCCGTGCAGGCCGATGTAGTCGAATTCAGGCAAGTCGGTGCGGGCGCAAAAGGCCTCAAAGGCTTCGTCGAACAACTGAGCGTTGGCGCCTGAGGCAGAGGCAAGCTCCTGGGCGAAGGCGGCCTGAGCGGGATTAAAGTCGGTACCGTGCCAGTGTGTAACACTGGCCGCAGCATGCAGATTGGCACTCATGCCCTGACCAAAGCCAAGCTCGCAAGCGTTACCAACTTCCGGGGGCACGAGGCCGGCGTTCAAAAACGCCAGACGCACACGCAGTGGATTGAGTTCGGTATAGTAGCCATAGGTGTAGCCAATATCAGCCACATAGCCGGAAGTCCAATCGGTCATAGGTGGTCTCTCTCTGTTCCAAATTATAAAAAACCGCATCGTTATGTCTAATCAGCGTCTGAATACGCTTGGCGGTTTCCTGTAAAATCGCATCGCCGGCCTTGTGGCCGGCATGGTCATTGATGGCCTTGAAGCCATCCAGATCGAGAAAAAGCAGCGCGTGCTTTTGGTTCGGTTGGCGCTTTATCCGGGTGAGCAGTTGCTCGTGACGAACCTCCAGCAAGCGCCGATTGGGTAAGCCGGTCAAACCATCATACAAGGCCATCTTGTGCAACTGTGCATGACTGCGCAGCAGGGCATAGATCAACCAGGCCATCACCAGCGCCAGAATAAAACCCAGCGCCCGCAGCGCCAGGGCGCCTTCTGAGTGCAAATGCGTCTGGGCCGGCTCAACCGCCAGCAGCCACTGGCCGCCGGGCACCTCAACGCGCTGAAGGATGACATCCGTCTTGTCAAACAATGTCGGATCACCATAAACCGGCTTAGGCTTAAGATCATGCACGGATTGAGCGCCTACTGCGAACTTGAAAGACTGCGTAGCTTCGGCCGTAAAGAGGGCCTTAACCAATTGATCCTGGTTAAGCACCGTGGATAACAAGCCCCAATAGCGCCCTTCGATATAGATCGGCATACGGTAAATCAGGCCGCCGCCTCCCTGCACCAGGTTGACAGGCCCATCCAGCACCGCCTCACCGCGCTTGACAATCGCCTCGATAACCGGCCATTGCTCGGGAATATCCCGGTAATCCAAACCCATAGCCTGCGCGTTCTGTTCGTTGGGATAAACATAGGTCAGGCGATAACCAATGGCGATGCCAAAATTGCGCACATAACGGCTGTTTTGATAGAGCGTATGCAAAATGTCCAGCACTTCGGTGTCATCCAGGCTATCGTGGCGCACCTTCAGGTAGCTGCTAAGTCCACTGCTGAGAAACAACAAACTGTTCAGTTCTCGCTCGATGCGGGCGCGCAACAGGCTGGCGTGGGAGACGACCTCACTGACACTGCGCAGTTGCACCTGGCGTTCGTACAGCCCCCACACCAGTTCGCTCAGCAACGATAGCAGCAAAACCATCAGCACGGCGACGATACGATGAACGGTTCGTTTTCTAAGAGTATTGAAAACAATCTTTTGCATCAACTTTGACACCATCACCATCGGCTCGCGAGACTTGCCAAGTCGCATACCGCAAACAACCCCGCAGGATGTTGCACGATTGTGCCTTTACTATCGCTTTAACACGACCGTCATGTCGGGATAAAGGTCATTGGCTTACAGTTGGACATTGACATGGCCATGCTCTGGGAAAATATTGCCTTTTTAAGATCAAAGCGTCCCACTAACATCCTACAGCCTCGTCGCTGACTGCGCCATGCCCATCATAGCCCGGATAAAGCATAGTACGCACTCAGGATATTTCAAGCGATGCTGCGCCTGTATTCCGCTCTGCTTCATACGGGCTACATTTTCACTTTTACGACAACTTCTTGCGCAGAAAGATAGTGAGGGGATTTTTTATCGCTGTGAATGGTTACGATTGAAGCCGGTTAAGCGCTTAATTCAAGTCTCATCCTCGGCAACAAAACGCGCACCAAAACCTTGCCCGGGGATAATACGCATCACCATAACCGGCAACACTGGCGCAACGTCCAGTTCCAGGCTCTGCACTTTCAGCTGCATACCCTGCTTGGGCATATCGGCGTCGCTGCATTCAATAAAGAGACCGCCATCGGAAAAATCATGCAGCTTGAGTTCTCGGCGCTCACCGGTAGGCCAAAATACGGCAATCGGTGCAATATGCGTCAGACGTGGTGAGGTACGCTTGTCTACAATGTCATTCATAAGGAGTGAGAGTCTTGAGAGTCGAAAGGGGCTATATACATCAATGACTTGGCCGCTTTAGCCGCAACCGCTCACAGCTTGAAAAAATCCCTTTCACTCCTCTTTGAAAAAAGAGGGGAGGCCAATGATACGCCTTTTGGCCGCGCAACATCCTGTCAATTAACGTATCTTTAGGGTTAACCCCATGAACGGTTACGTTTTAGCTTGATTTCATTCTAGCCGAATATGATTGGCCGATGCATGGTTAAGCGTTTTTGTCAGCACAGGCAGCGCTTATACAAGCTTTGTCGCAACTAGCCATGCGACCTGTCAACATGGCGCTAAACTGATGAATATGGCAGTTAAACGTTGCTATCCACGGCCTGGGTCTGGGTGAAAACTGGATGCTGTGTTAAGGTCAGTGGCTGATGTTTTTTCAGGAAGTGGTGTCATGACCCTGACAAGACCGCTCTGGTTTTTACGCACCACTTTCAAACTCTATCCGAACATACCGTTGCGGGACAGCAAAACGACCTTGCCCAGACACCATAAAACCAGCAGCGTCAGCTGGCTCATCTTGAACAACAGAACCGGAATTTCGCGCATTCAATCGCCCACCGCCGCGCTAAAGATCAACCTAAAACCTTGCCGAAAAAGCGCTCTACCCCCTGAATCGGGGCCACCCGGTCAGTCTGCATCATTCAAGCGCTGCGATGGTTTGTTGATGCTTACTAAGGGTCAGCTGTTGGCGGCACAGGCGCCACTGCCACAGCCTTTAGAGGCGCTGCTATCGGCGGCTTTACTGTCCGAGCCTGCGACATTTTTCTTGCTGCCGCTTTTGAAATCGGTCTCATACCAGCCTGCGCCTTTCAAGCGAAATCCTGCCGCTGAAATTTTTTTGATTAACTCAGGTTCCGAGCACGCAGGACAATGCACCAGCGGCGCATCGGCCATTTTTTGCAAAACTTCATGCTCCTCACCGCAAGCCTGGCATTGATATTCGTAAATAGGCATGATCATTCCTCTAAGGTTGTGTGTGAATGCCGTTAAAATAAGGCCTGGGATAATTTTTTCAAGCTTTTTCTTAAAATAGAGTCACCATGCAAACGATAACCCTAACCCGCCCGGATGACTGGCATGTGCATTTGCGTGACGGCGCCATGCTCAACGCCGTCGCCAATTTTACTGCCCGTCAGTTTGGTCGGGCGGTGATCATGCCCAATTTGAAACCACCGATCACTACAGTCGCCCAGGCATTGGCATATCGTCAGCGCGTGGTCAAGGCCATTGCCCCAGCGGCCAAATTCACGCCGCTGATGACGTTGTATCTGACCGAATCCACGCCCTTACAGGAAATCGACCGCGCCGCCGAACACGCCGACATCATCGGCGTCAAACTTTATCCAGCCGGTGCCACCACCCATTCCGACGCGGGCGTGGGGTCGTTGAAGCGCATCTGGCCGCTGCTTGAGCGGATGCAGCAACGCGACCTGCCGCTGCTGATTCATGGCGAAGTCACCGATGCTGACTGTGATATTTTTGACCGGGAAAGCGTATTTATCGAGCGCGAACTCGTCCCTTTGCGGCGTCAGTTTCCTGAGCTGCGCATAGTGCTGGAGCATATCACCACCGCGCAAGCCGCCGACTATATTCGCGACGCGGAAGGCCCCATTGCCGCAACCATTACACCACAGCATTTACTGTTCAATCGCAACCACCTTTTGGTCGGCGGTATTAAGCCTCATTATTACTGCCTGCCGGTATTAAAACGCGCCCAGCATCAGCAAGCCCTGCTGGCCGCCGCAACCTCCGGCAATCCGCGCTTTTTTCTAGGCACCGACAGCGCACCACACCGCTTGACCGACAAGCACTCGGCCTGTGGCTGCGCCGGCTGTTTCAGCGCCCCTCAGGCCATGGCCTGGTATGCACAGGCGTTTGCCGGTCAGCATGCGCTGTCACAACTAGAAGGCTTCGCCAGCGTTCATGGCGCGGATTTTTACCGTCTGCCGCGCAATACCGATACTATCACTTTAACCTTGACCCCCAACACCATTCCAGAACACTACGGCCAGCACGACACGCAGGTAGTCCCCCTGGGCGCTGGACAAACGCTTAACTGGCAACTTAACAATGCTTAACTTATGCTGAAACAACTGCCTTTTTACCTCAGCCTGGTACTGTTACCGATCGCACTGCTGGTTGCCTTTAACCAGGTACCGGACTTTAGCGAACGCCCCAGCGCCGACATACCCGCCACCATCGCGCCTCAGGTGGCCAGTTCAGGCACGGAAGCTCCGTGTCCGGATGCCAAACCGGAATGGCGGTCAGCACAGACTATCGATGGCGTGGCCATCGCCGCCTCGCCTTTATGCCAGCCGGACAATCCCTATCTGGTTGCGGCCTCGGTCAAGGGTATCAACAACGTTTCCATGCACACGCTGATGCAAACCAATCTGGCCGAAGACAGCCTGGTCAAAGGCGCTGACCTGGACGGCGACGGCGACCCGGATGTGATTGACATCAAGCTGGAAGTGGTGGAATTAAATGGCGCCAGCCCCGACAGCGAAGCCTTGATCAATACCTTTGCGGTAGCGCCCGGCATACAGCCCGGACTTTGGGTTTATGCGCCGAAAAGCCGGGGCATGGCGTTGAAACATTTCAACACTCTGGAAGCTAACGACCTGCTGCGCGCACCATCACCCGTGCTGCGTGTGGAACAGGGAGACAGGGTGCGCATCACCCTGGAAAACACTCATTACCTGCCACACACCATTCACTTACATGGCGTTGATCATCCCTGGCAAACGGCGGCTGGCCTGGATAACGATGGCATGGAAACACACGCAGTCATGCCCGGCGGCAGCCATGCTTATGAATTCACCGCCCGCCATGCCGGCACCATGCTGTATCACTGTCATGTCCAGACCGCCCAACATTTGATGATGGGCCTGAAGGGGTTGATTATTATCGAAGAAAACCGCCCCGATAACTGGCTGCAAACCTTCAATGTCGGCGCCGGTCAAGTGCGCCATCCTGCCCAGGCCGTGCTGGAACAACACACCCAGGAATATGATTTGCATTTCCAGTCCATCGACCTGGCGTTGTCCGGCATTATTCAGCGCTATACCGACCCGAGACTGATCGCCAGGGACATGAATCGTCGCTACAACATGACCGAATCGCATGAGAATCTGTTTTTGCTCAATGGCCATGCATTCCCGTATACGCTACGCGATGGCAGCATTGTCGCTGAGGCCAATCAGGCGATAAAACTGCGTGTGCTAAATGGCCACCGATCGCTGATGGGGCTGCATATTCACGGCCACAAACCCACCATTACCGCCTACGATGGCGTGACGCTGAGCAAAAATCAACAGCTGACCCGCGACACGATCGACCTGGCCCCTGCGCAGCGGGTGGACTTGACCTTGTCCACCGTCAATGACGGCCTGCATAGTTACGGCCCTGGCGCCTGGATGTTGCACGACCATGTGGAAACCGCCACCACCAGCAATGGCATGGAACCGGGTGGCAATATGGCGATGTTGATTTACCAGGATTTCTTGGATGATCAGGGGTTGCCCAAGCATCATGAGACGCTGTTCGACCAGGTGTTCAACATCCATTATTACGCCAAAAAGCTACCGGTCTGGGGCCATGACACGTTTGCCGTGACCTTAGGCGAACCTGGCAACGCCCAGCCGGACTGGCCGAAGCTGTTGTTGTTTGGCTTCAGTGTAGGATTAAGCGTGACGTGCTTGCTGTTTTTACTGCGTTATCGCCCGGAAAACAACGCCTAAGCGGTCAATCCAGCTGATAATTCTGCTCTTCCCGAGCCATGATCATTCGGAAGGGCGCGGCGGCATGACGCTGTTTGAGGTCGGCAAAAATGCTATCCAGCTGCCGATCACTGCGGGTGGGTTCATGATGGGTAAAAAACAAGTTTTTAACGCGCCCTTGATAAGCCATCCGCAGCGCTGACTGATATGTACCGTGCCCCCAGCCTTGCTTGCCTTGTTGATATTCGCTGTCAGTGTAGGAGCTATCGACGATCAAGGCATCCACGCCTGCAATCGCGCTATCGACAGCAAGACCTTGCTCGTCGATATGCCCCTGATGCTCGGCATAGGATGGATCGTCTGGTGCATAAATATTCACTGGCGGCTCATAATCTCCGGTAAAAAACAATGACCGCCCCTGATGCTCGACACGATAACCGTAATTCAGTACCGGATGATTCAGCACAATGGGGGTAATGGTAAACGCGCCAATGCGCACCGCTTCCCGTGGCGGGATAGTGTGATAGCTCAAACGCGCTTTAAGCTCGGCTTCGCGAATCGGAAAATAACTGTATTGCAATTGCGCCCTAAGACAACGCTCGATGCCCTCCCCGGTCACCGGATCGCGACCGCCGTAGAGATGCACTTCATTGCCGGGAATAAAAATCGGTGTAAAAAAAGGCAGGCCGTGAATGTGATCCCAATGGGTATGGGTGATAAAGATGTGTGCGCGGTATCGACGACTTAAATCCAGCTGCCGCGCCAATGCGTAAATGCCGGTTCCGGCATCCAAAATCAGCAATTCATCCGGGTCATGTCCGAGCTGAATGCAGGTCGTATTGCCACCATAAACGACTGTGTCAGAACCTGGCGTGGGAATGGAGCCACGCACACCGCGAAAGATCAGCTGCATAACCGGATACGACTCATGATCAGTGAAAACAAGCATTTTTCGACAATACCGGCACGACACCGGGAAGCTGTAATCACTGCGCTTGCCGGCATCAATACCGTTGTCGAACAGAATTTATGAGGCTTTAAGAAATCCATTCGTCAATTTTCCCTGACAACGCCGATACATCACCTAAAGAGGCTTGTATCTGCTCATCCGGCATGGCAAAGCGCTCAATCACCGAAGGCGGAAAGGCTTCAGCGATGGGATTGCCGCCATTGCCGATTTGCACACGCTTGCTGATTTGGTTGGCAGCAAACAGACACTGAGTAATCGAATGTTCAGGAACCGGTGCATGATGATGATTGATGGCCTCAACCAGTATCGGATCAAACGCCCAGTATTCTGCCAGGAAAGCCCCGGCCTGACTGTGATCTATACCGATCACCGCTTGCTCGGCGTGATGCAGGGAACATTGTTCTCGCTGACTCATGGCCAGCGCTTCGGTAAAGGCTTCAGGCAAGTATTGCGCATAAACGATTTTGCCAAAATCATGCAGCAAGCCCGCGACAAAATAATCGCCACAGGACTGGGCCGGAATGGCTAACTGCTCGGCAAGACGTTTGCACAATGCGGCGGTGGCCAAAGAATGCTTCAAAAACTGGCGCGTATCGAAGCCTGCGGGATTGGTCGGCTGCAAGATACCAATGCTGGCCACACTCAAGGCCAGGTTTTTCAGGGTATTGACACCAATCAACACCACCGCACGCTGTATAGAGCTGATTTTGCGCGACAAGCCGTAATAGGGTGAGTTAACGACTTTAAGGATTTTGATGGTCATAATCGGATCGGTCTCGATGGTTTTGACCAATTCCTTAGGATCTGCGGCGCTGTCTCTGGTTAACTCGATAATGCGCTGCACACTGTTGGGAAACGCTGGCATTTGTTCAACCAGCGTGACCATTTGCTGTTCACTGATCAGGCTGGACATCAGCGCCATTCTCCGAAATTTTGATAGCCATGACGATAGTCAGGATAGGCCAACGTCAGCCCCAGGGCTTTGATACGAGCATTACGGCAGCGTTTGTTTTGCTCGGCACCGGGACTGCGTGACTCGGCCTGAGGCGGCGGACAGCCTTGTTGCGCGGCCAACCAACTCACAACGTCCCAAAGCGGCGCCGGATCATCGTCAGTGACCAGATACAACGGTGCTAAAGGCTGATGGTCAAAGGCTTTGTTCAGTAACAAAAGCAGGGCCGAGACGGCATCATCCTGATGAATGCGATTGCTGTAATAAGGCGGGTCTTTAGCAATCAACGGCGCTTGCCGGGCTTTGTTCAGCAAATACGAGCGCCCAGGCCCGTAAATACCCGACAACCGGACGCGCAACGCCTGCGGCTGGGCGGCCCAAAGCAGCTCACCTTGGACAATACATTGGCTGGTTGGTTGGCGCGGTTCAGTGACCGAATCCTCGTCCACCCATTCACCCCGATGCTGGCCGTAAACACTGGTTGAAGACACCATCAGCAATAACGGCGCGTGATTCGCGTAGTGCTCGATGATATGCGTCAGTGCGGTTTGATAAATCGCCTGGTAGGCAGCCACGCCGCGAGCGCCAGGCGTGGGCGTAAAAATCAGGGCATCGATTTGCCTGGGCAATGACGCCACCGCCCGGGCATCGGTCAAATCGCATGTATGCGGGACAAGTGTATCGGGAACCTCGCGCCACTGCCGGCGCACGCCAATCACCCGATGGACACCCGCAACACGATTGGCAAGCCGCTGACCCAGATCGCCGCAACCTGCAATCAGCACATCCGCCATCGCTCAGTCTCCTGGTTAATAAGTCCTTTGCACGGAAAAATGCGCCAAGTCCGCCAACGCTGTTTTATACTCGGAATCTTTAAGTCCGGCCAAGGCAGCAATCGCTTTATCCGCTTCTTCATTGGCCCTTTGTTCAGTATAGGCGATCGCCTCGGTTTTACGCACCAACGCATAAACTTCTGCGAAAACCTCCCGCCGCCCATGCCGAATGGCATCGACAATCACCGCAGCCTCACTGTCAGTCGCCTTCTGTATGGCGTAAATCAATGGCAAGGTTGGCTTGCCTTCGGCTAGGTCATCGCCCAGATTCTTGCCCAGATCTTTGGCTTCAGCGGTGTAATCCAACGCATCATCGATCAATTGAAAGGCAATCCCTAAATGCAAGCCATAATCGGCCAATTGCGCTTCCAGCGCTGGCTCGGCGCCTGAAATCACCGCGCTGAGACGCATCGCAGCACTGAACAGAATCGCGGTTTTACGGGCAATAACCGCCAGATATTGTGCCTCATCGGTATCGGGGTTGTTGCAATTCAACAACTGCATCACTTCGCCTTCGGCAATGGCTGTGGTGGTTTTTGACAAGATTTCCATCACCCGCATGTTGTGCGTGGACACCATCATCTCAAAAGCACTGGAATAAAGATAATCTCCCACTAACACACTGGCGGCATTGCCCCAAACCGCGTTAGCCGATTCTTTACCACGCCGCAATTCCGATTCATCAACCACATCATCGTGCAACAAGGTTGCGGTATGAATGAATTCAATCACCGCCGCCATGGTCTTGTGCCTGGTTTGCACACCACCAAGCGCCTTAGCGGCCAATAGCAATAACATCGGCCGCAACCGTTTGCCGCCATTACTGACAATATAATGACCGACCTGGTTAATCAGCACCACATCAGAACTGAGCTGCTCCAGGATCAAGCGATCCACATCGGCAGCTTCTTGTTCGGTCAATCGTTTAATGGCTTGAAAATCGATCACGCAATCCCCTTACAATGCGCCAGGTAAAAGCCATGGCTTTCACGAAAATGAGCGAAGTTTAACACAAATCATCCGACTGCTTGCGCGGATGTCAGCGCTGATAAACCGGGTTACTGACGCCGCTTTGCCCCAATCTGACCCAGCATGAACAATGACGCTGCTGTTGGCGATAGCTTAAAGTCATGCTCGGGCTTGACCCCGCCAAAGACCGCAGGCGTCATCATTTTGCCGCCTCAACTGTCAAGTTTCCAGCAGCCACAACCTTATCAGTTATCGGACACCGCTATTGCCTTGGCAAAAGACTTTGGCACGCTCTAAGCATGATGATTGTGCAACCTGACTTATTCATCACCCCAGGAGACTGCCATGACCCGTCAGAACCCATACCACAGCCAAGCCCGGTCACACACCGTTTTCTTCGACTATCTCAGTGCTGAATTTATCGCACGAACCGGCCACGGGGCCTATGTGTATCTCAGCCCGGCGTGCATCAATCAACTTTATCAGCATTATCTGAGCGTCAATCAACCGCTTAATCGATTCGTTCGCAGCCTGGTTCGGCAAACGCTGGGCGAGTGAAGCACTCTGCCGGCCCAAAGTCGGCAACTCATTGCCGGCCCCTGTGGGTCAAGCCATAACCGTTCACAGCCTGAAATATTCCCCCTCAACCTCCCTTTGCAAAAAGGGAGGTTGAGGGGGAGCAGGCTCTGGCCCGTTTTATAGGGTGCGCCACCTGGCATCAACATCATCCTAGCCCTTGACGTATCTCTCAGGGTTAATCCCGTGAACGGCTACGTCAAGCCTGCCCCAGGACTTATGTCTCAGGCGCCTGGTCATGCCAGGCCTGGCGATAAAAATACTGTAATGGCTGATAGTCAATTTTGTAGCGCATTTTGCGGCACGGTTCTATCCAGTAACCCAGATAAACCCAGTCCAGCCTCAAGCGCCGCGCCCGATGCAAGGTCCACAATACGGCATAGCGCCCTAAACTGGCGGTGTGATATTCCGGTGCATAAAAGGTATACACCGACGACAAGGCATTGGCCACCTGATCAATCACGGCCACGGCAACCAGCTGCCCGGCGTCTCGAAACTCGGCAAACAGGGTGTCGCTCCAGTCGCCGGTCAAAAAACCCATATAATCGGCCGCATTGACATTTATACTGCCTTCCTCAGCATGGCGCGCCTGTTGATAACGCTGATAAAGCTGGAAATGTTCGGCATCAAAATCCGGTGCCCGCAAACTGACCTCAAGCCCGGCATTGGCCTGGATACAACGCCGGTGGCGGCGCTTGAGCGAAAAATCAGCCACCACCACCCGCACCGGGATACATAACTGGCAATTCGGACACGCCGGACGATACAGCCACTTGCCACTGCGCCGATAACCTTGCATCAACAACTGTCGGTAAAAGCCCTCTGACAAACGGCATTTAGGATCGATAAAGCGTGTATCGGCACGCAACCCTGGCAAATAGGGGCACGGATGTTCGCCTGCGACCAATTCAGGTAATACCGGCATCATTGTTCCCACTCCAGGCACATGGCGCAGGTGCTTTTGACACCACCTCTCTCAGAGTTTGCTGAAACTTTGCACGGTCAAGCAACTCGGCACCAAAACGCCGCAAATGCGCGGTTTCTACCTGGCAATCAATCAATTGATAACCCCATCGATGCAAATCCTTAACCAGTTGCACAAACGCCACTTTCGAAGCGTTTGGCTCACGAAAAAACATTGATTCACCGAAAAAGATCTGCCCTAAAGCCACCCCATATAAGCCACCAACCAAATAGCCTTGCCGCCATGCCTCCACCGAATGTGCATAGCCTAAATGATGCAAATCAAGATACGCCGAGCGCATCGCGCCGGTCAGCCAAGTGTCCGGTACTTGCCCGTCTCGCGGCTCCGCACACGCTCCGGTCACCGCTGCAAAAGCCCGGTCATAGGTCACGGCAAACGGCTGTTTACCGATCACTTTGCGCAAGCTGCGCGAGATTTGCAAGTGCGATGGGTACAACACCAGACGCGGGTCAGGCGCCCACCACAGTATCGGCTCGCCCGGATTGAACCAGGGAAAAATCCCTAAGCGGTAAGCATTCAGCAGGCGTATGGGCGACAAACAGCCGCCCACGGCCACTAGCCCATTAGGTTCGGTCAATGCGTTTTCAGGCGTGGGAAACGGTTGCTGCGGCCAATTCGCATCCAACACCGTTAACGAACCTGGGGAGGTCGTCTCATTCACTCTTGTTCGTCAAGGAATTTTTCCGCATCCAAAGCCGCCATACACCCAGCGCCAGCGGAGGTCACGGCTTGCTTGTAGTATTGATCCATAACATCACCTGCCGCGAACACACCCGGCACGCTGGTCGCCGTGGCATGACCTTTCAAGCCACTTTGCACAGTGATATAACCGTTTTCCATATCCAGCTGGCCTTGAAAAATATCGGTATTGGGCGCATGTCCGATGGCAATGAACACGCCTTGTACGGCAAGGTCTTCGCTGCTGCCATCCTGTTTGTTGCTGATGCGAATGCCCGTCACGCCCTGTTCGTCACCTAACACCTCATCCAGTACGCAGTTCCATTTAATTTCGACATTACCTTGCTCGGCCTTGGCCATGAGCTTGTCGGACAGAATTTTCTCGGAGCGGAATTTATCGCGTCTATGCACGACCGTGACTTTAGATGCGATATTGGACAGATACAAAGCCTCCTCAACCGCTGTGTTGCCGCCACCGATAACGGCGACCGGTTGATTACGGTAAAAAAAGCCATCACAGGTGGCGCAGGCGGAGACGCCTTTACCCATGAAAGCTTGTTCCGATTCCAGCCCCAGATATTTGGCCGACGCACCGGTGGCGATAATCAGGGCGTCGCATGTATAAACACCACTGTCGCCGGTCAAGGTAAATGGACGCCGACTCAAATCAGCGCTATGGATATGATCAAAAATGACCTCGGTATCAAACCGCTGAGCATGTTTCAGCATTCGCTCCATTAACTCCGGCCCCTGCACGCCGTCAGCATCACCCGGCCAGTTATCGACATCGGTGGTAGTGGTCAACTGACCGCCTTGCTGCATACCGGTAATAATCACCGGATTCAGGTTAGCCCGCGCTGCATAAACCGCAGCGGTATAACCGGCCGGCCCCGAACCTAAAATCAATAATCGACAATGTCGAGTGTCGCTCATTACAGTCTCCTTAAGATAAATTTGTGTTACTTAAAAAATCGGTCTCCGCCCAGCCAGCCATAGCTGAACCTGCACCTGCGTCACCGTTCACGCCTGAAAGATGACGTAAAAGCCAGAATAACAGCATAACCCGGATGGAGCGACGCGCAATCTAAGGACGTTGCTATGCCATGCCGACATTCCGCTCTGTCTCTACGGGCTACATTGTTACTGTTACGACAGCCTCAAAAGGGAAAAGCCAACAGGGCAGGCTCTTGCCAGTCCCATAAAAAGTACTTTCCGACAGCACCGCCGCTCGGCGTCGGCACATCCTGTACCTTGACATGTCTTATCAGGTTAATCCCGTGAACGCTTTCCGCACTGGCCGCCATTGCCCGGGCTAAAAAAGCTTTACTGAAAGTTTGTTGAAAGGCAAATCATTCACAATAACACTGCCTTCTCGGAAAATTCAGTATTTACTCACTCATAACAACAGGAGAGTGTCATGCCCTTAAAACAACAGAGTCTTATCGTACTTGCCTTGTTTGTGATCCTCTTACCCTTGGAAAGCCTTCATGCCATAGTCTGGCTGGGCCATACCCTGTACGAGGGAATTGAATACGGTCTGGATATCTTAATTCACCATCTGTTTGGTTTTGACCGGCGCACCACCCAACTTATTGTATTTTATCTGATGCTATCTTGCGCCCTGGTTGCCGCCTTCTCACTGTCGAAACGTCTTTGGGTGGGATATTTCAGAGCTCA
The DNA here is from genome assembly GCA_032251045.1 of Methylococcales bacterium. Lineage (GTDB taxonomy): Bacteria > Pseudomonadota > Gammaproteobacteria > Methylococcales > Methylomonadaceae > JAVVEW01. Next base: position 29,675 of record JAVVEW010000001.1, on the reverse strand, counting down.
GGCCTTATGCCGCAAGCGTTACCAAGAGCTTTGCGCCAAATGCCAGTCCATAACACCTTTGGCCACGCCTAAATCGTTATCGGTTACCTTAAGCACCATGCTGGGCTTGACCGTTGTTGGCTTATTAAGCTTTTGAAGCGTGTTCATGAGAATTTTGCAGACGGCACCAGCAAAATATCGTCTACATCTGGCGAAAAGTCGGCGGCAAGGAACGCTGCCGCACGACCATCACTCACCCCGGATAAACACCCGTGGACAAATAGCGATCACCGCGATCGCAAATAATGCACACAATAACCGCGCCCCTGACCTGTGCTGAAACCCGCAGCGCGGCGGCAACCGCCCCACCCGACGAAACACCGGCAAAAATTCCCTCTTCCCTGGCCAACGCCCGCATAGTGATTTCAGCGCTTTGCTGATCCATCTCGATAATACGATCTACCCGCTCGGCCTGATAGATTTTTGGCAAGTAGGCCGCCGGCCAACGGCGTATACCGGGAATTTTTGACTCACCTTCAGGCTGCACGCCGACAATTTCAATAGCCGGATTTTGCTCCTTCAGATACTTAGAGGTTCCCATAATGGTGCCCGTCGTGCCCATCGCGCTGACAAAATGGGTGACGCGCCCCTGGGTATCACGCCAGATTTCAGGGCCTGTGCCTTCATAATGCGCCCTGGGATTATCTGGATTACCGAATTGATCCAGGATTTTACCCTCGCCACGCGCCTCCATGGCCCGCGCCTGATCGATCGCGGCCTCCATACTGCCTGTCGCTGGCGTGAGTATGATTTCCGCGCCATAAGCACGCATGGAAGCACGCCGCTCTTCACTCATATTTTCAGGCATAATCAAAGTCATGCGATACCCTTTCATGGCGGCCGCCATGGCCAGCGCAATACCAGTATTGCCGCTGGTCGCCTCGATCAAACGGTCGCCCGGCTTGATTTCACCCCGGGCTTCGGCATGCCGAATCATACTCAATGCCGGCCTATCCTTGACCGAGCCGGCTGGATTGTTGCCTTCAAGTTTGGCTAAAATCACATTATCGGTGTCGCCGGGCAAACGCTGCAACTTGACCAAAGGCGTGTTGCCCACAAAATCTTCCAATGTTTTCATAACGATAAACCTTTTCCCTATCTCAGAGGCTATTGATCTTTCATGTTCCCTCTGGCTGTTCCCAAAATCGCCCATCAAGATACGAAGCGCATGGCTTAGTGTTGCAAATGAACGATGCGTAACGCCTAAATGGCGCTTTTTTGGCCCTGCTGGCGAATCGTTTGGTGAGTGCTGAATGACTAGCGTTTTTTGTCGATCGCTGATTTAGGCAAGCCCTTACTCAACGCCCGATGCAACAATGTTAACAAACGTACCGGGCCATCGTCTGGCTCCTGAGCGTAACGCTGCTCGTCATCGGTTTGTTCACGCTCGCCCGGCAACAACTCGTCGGGGGTGTAACGGGCCGCAACATACGTCGAATTCCCGTGCTCAACCAGGCTCAGTTGATAATTGCGCAGTGCGTAAGTATCGGCGGCAAACCAGGCGGCCATGCGGGCGAACAAACCGGAACGATTCTTTCCCGCGCTGTCTGGATGCTGATCCGGGTCGAACTCGACAAAGTACATGCCCTGCTGCCGATCCAGATCCGTGATTGACAAGCGCAATGCCTGCAAGGTCGCCTGCACAATAAACCAGGCCTGGGGGAATGACGCATCTAACACCAGCTGCGTCTTTTGACCTGACACCTGCAAACGGACTTTATCACCTAAGCCGCGTTGCAAGGATTTTAAGGCAATCGCAGGATCAAAATGCGCCACCGACGCATCGGCTGTTGCCGATGGCAATGCCGGCGGGTGCTCCAGCGCCCGGGTATCCTGAAAGCGCGGATCAGTACCACATCCGGCCAATAACAGCGGCAATATCACCATGCCCCAGCTTAGCCTGCGCATGGCCCATCCCCCGCCTTCGGCAACTGCGGCGTCCATGACTAAAACGGAGAGTTTCACTGCAATGCCCGCCAACGTCGATGCTGTAAAACTGGAAATGCGCCGCGAATTTCCGCCAAATGATTAAGGTCCACCGTCGCCTTGGCCAAGCCAACATCCGTACCGGCATCGGCCAAAACCTGCCCCCAGGGGTCAATAATCGCGCTGTGACCATACGTTTCCCGGCCATTGCGATGACGACCTGTTTGATTGGGCGCCAACACATAACACAAATTCTCAATGGCCCTGGCGCGTAATAACACCTGCCAATGCGCCTCCCCGGTGTTTCTGGTAAAGGCACTGGGCGCCAACAGCAATTGCGCGCCCTGGTCGGTCAATTTACGATATAGCTCCGGAAAACGCAGGTCATAGCATATCGACAAACCCAATTTGCCCACCGGCGTATCCACCACACCCCACTCCTCACCCTGCTCGAAGGTGGTGGATTCACGATAACTTTCGCGTCCACCCGGCAGATTCACATCGAATAAATGGATCTTGTCATAGCGCGCCCGCAGCTGGCCCTGATCGTCATACACCAAACAAGCGGCACGAACTTTGTGCAGGTCCGCACAAGCCATGGGTAAGGTGCCGGCCACCAGCCAAAGCTGCAAACGGCTGGCGGTTTCATATAAAAAATCCTGAATAGGCCCTGAGCCTTCATGTTCTTTGATTTTTAACTTATCCGTTTCATGAAGCCCCATAAACGCGAAGTTTTCCGGCAAAGCCGCCAGTTTGGCACCGGCGTCTGCGGCCTGCCGCAGCAAACGCGCCGCCGTGGCCAGGTTATCATGCACAGAATCGCTTGACGTCATTTGAATTACAGCCACAGTACTCACAACAAACTCCCTAGGTTCGCCATCCTTATCAAGGATAAAAAATCAGTTTATATTCGGTGCTTGCCAAGTTCCAGTTATCCGGTATTCGGTACCAAAAAAATAGCCCTCGCGATAATCATCGATAATCGATTCGGATAACAACCGCCCCAGTCCGCCGACAATATCCCCGGCAATGGGCACCGCCCTCAGGCTTTTCGGCACCACCATAGCGGATAAGTCCAGCGTCTCGTGCAACAAGTCGGTTTCGCCCTGCAAAGTAATTTTCGCCGGCACCGCGTCAACCACCAGATCCTCGGTATGCGCCTGTCCTTGAGCCAGCTGTATGCGGCCATCGATGCGATCAAACGTCAGACCTTTTTTGAACACATCATCAAAATCAAACTGCAAACGCTTCAGCCATTGAGAAAACGCGACCAGGCCCAACACCCGCCCCAGCCCCGGCTCAAAACTCAACAGCCGGCCCTGACCGAGCTGTAAATCCACCTGCCCGGACAAGTCGGCCAAGGTCACCGCCCAAGGTGCACCCGGCCAGCGCAAGTTAAAGCCGATACGGCCGGCTGTTTCGCGAATTTGCCGGTACAAATCCAGTTGCTTGAGCAAATCGCCCAAACGAGGGTGTCTCACCTCACCCTCTAATTCGGTACCATTTTCGTCCCAGCGCCCAGTCACAGTTAACGCGCCGTCCTTGCCGCCGAGGCGTAACTGCTTGACACGCAAGGTGGCCAGCTGCCAGTCACTGTCCAGCGACAACGGCCCCAGCGGCAACGTTTTCCAGAAAACCTGGTCACTGGTCAGCGTTAACGCCAATTTAACCGGACGCGGCGGTGCGCTGTCATCATCATCGCCACCACAGTGACGCCAGCTAACCAGCTCATCCAGCTGCAAGCGCGACAATTTAGCCTCGATGTGTTGTTCGGTCATCGCCAATTCGCCCTGCAACCAGGCGCTGGCCACCGTGCCTTGCCAGGATTGATGCTGATAATCAAGATCAAGCTGCATGGCGCCAAAGTCATGCGCTGCCTGACGCAAATGCCCGACCGTCAAGGTCACACCGCGCCACGGCACAGCGCTGCCGGCCCCCTTGCCTGCCTGAGCCATGTCCAGCCACTGACACCAGGCGGCGACATCCAATGATTTTTGGGCAACCGCCACCACCAGTCCCGGTTCCGGTTCCGGTTGAGCGGCCTCGCGCCCTAGACGCACAATGCCGGAGGCGAACCGATAATCCGGGCTTTTAAGCCAGGCTTGTACGGTGAGCTGATCGCCATAACGCGCCGTGATGGGTAAGGTATCGCCACCTAATTCACTATCCAGCCTCAATAGGGATGCGGTCGCCGCCGCTTTACCTAATGGTGCGGGCAAGGGCGATGCCGCACCGACCAGCTCGCTACGCAGTTGCAAGGTCGCATTCTTGCGCGCATCTTTAGGCAAGGTCAGTGCCAAATGGTAGTCGGTCAACCCCTCAATCAACCGGTTTGGCCCATTAAAAAACCTGACCGCGGCCGCACTATCCAACACGCCATCGCCCTGAAGCGCAATATTGTCGCGCTGATCTTCAACAGTCAGCGTCAACGGCTGCTGCCAGAGCCGGGCTGTCAGCGCCTTAGCGCTAATACCGCGCTCGCTGAAGTGCATCACGCCACGAATATCCGTGACCGGCAGCGCCAATGCCTTGATCACCAAACCGGCATCAGTAAAATGCGCCCGTCCCTGCACCTGCGCATCCTGATCCAGATCGAAAGGAATATCCAGATGCACATCAACCCGGCTTAGGCCTTGCGGTGTCACCGAGTTCAATACCCGCTCGGCGACCGATTGCACAGGTGAAGCCTGGAGAAACCGGAATATTTCCGTGATCGCACCGCTCACCTGGCCATCGACGCGCACGCGCTCGGCCTCGCTGAGCGGATTGATCGTAATCGTGGCTGCCTGAATGGTAGTGTTCATGGCTGCTGCATTGGCCACGGCCACAGCCAGCTCATCGCCCTGAAAATCGAAAGTCGCCTCAATATTGTCGATCACCGGCCAATCGGGGCTGTAATGCAGCGACAGCGCCTCGGTGCGTAAACGCGCCTGAAACACGCCATTGTGTTCTGGAAACGGAAAATCTATCACCGGCCCATCCAGCAATAAATCCCCACTGACCACGCGCCCTTTGACAAACGCATGATCCAGCCAATCGACCACATCCGCACGCATCGCCTGATAGGGTAAATAACGCGGTATCGTACTGACATCCTGAACACGCAAATGACTGCGCAGTGCCAGATGTATTGGCGCATCGTCATCAGGCAGAAGGAGTTCAAAACGGCTATCGACCGGCAGCCCCGGCGCATCCAGCTCCAGGCGTTCAGCGGCAATACGCCAGCCCCCCGCCATGTGCTGCCACGATACTACGCCGGCAATGTGTTGCAACTCCAACGCTTGCCGCCAGATCGCGGCCACGGCCACGCTGGCCTTAGCGCTGGCCACTATTAATTCACCCTGCTCCTGATCTCCGGTCAACGCGGCATTCAGTCCGGCGAACGCGACACCTTGATCAGCATTGCGGACACCCAACGCATTGAGACGGGCCTTGATGGAAAAGCGGCTGTCCTTAGCGTCAAGCGCCAGGGAAAAGTCATCCAGGCTGCCGGTAATTTGATAAGACCGCCAGGCCTCAGGCAACCAATCACCGAACCGGGCAAGTGCCGCCAGCCGCGCCAAATCCACATGCTGCCCGTTAATGCGCCAAGGCAGCGAAAATGCCGGATGGTACTGCACTTCAACCTGACCACTGACTCGCTGCGCCGTCTTAGCTGACTCGGTCAAACTCAGCTCATGCAGCAAAACGCGCCAACCGGAAGACAACCTCTGTCCCTGCAAGACCGCACTGACCTGCCCGGACGCCGTATCGATAACCGGCAGTAACTGTGCCTCGGTCATCCGCCCGGATGCCAGCGTCAACCAAGCTTGTGCGCCAACCTGCCCATGCAACACAAACGCTGATAACGCCGGCCAATACTGGCTAAGTGCCTGCCAAGGGGTTGATGGCAGGTTCAGATAAAGCTGGCCAAACACACCTGCCAGGCCAGATTGGCGCAAATCAAGATGGGCGGCCAGCGTCACCGCCTCGTCAGCGTTTTCCGGCAGCAACCGTAACTGCGCCTGATAACGCCGACCCTTGAGACGTTGCACCTGCGCATCCAGGCGCACCCGTTGCAGGTCGGCCTCAGGCCGCGGCTGCCAGCCAAGTTGACTGTTGATGACTTGCAAACGCGAACCTAACAGCCGCTGCCAGTCGCCGGAAGATTGTGCATCACCGGGCAGGCCTTTAATCGCAAGGCCGTCTTTTGGGTCATACACCAGGGTGGCCCGCAAACCCAACACGCTGAACCACACCGCATGGGCCAATGAATCTGCTCGCAACCACGCCAGCAAGTCCAGATGAATCAGCACCTTATCCGCGCTAAGCGCGATGCTTTGCTCAGTGCCGATCAAGGCCAGATCGGTGATGGTCAATGCCGGCGTCCAGCCGTGCATTTGCGCCCCTAACGCGCCTAACCGCACCGGGTGACCTAACATCTGACTCAGGCGCTGTTCAGCCTCAAGCCGAAAATCATCGACCCACCCCGCTCCCACGCGCAGCCCGGTCAAGCCCAGGGTCAACACAAAAAGGGTTATCAGTACCCCATGACTTGCCGCTTTATAAATACGCTTTATCACGCCTGTTATCGATCACGCATGGCTATTTGCCTATAACGCCCGGGTCGCCGCCAGAAATAAACGCTCAAACCCAAAAAAAACCGTCATTATTATAAACTGCTTGGCGACTGACATTGACAGTCAACGCCGCCAATCATGAAACCGCGCCAGAAAGGCCAGTAAACGTGCCGGGGCATGCGCTCGTTTCCAGGCGCCAGCGGCGTATTTGTTAGCTTCGTTCCAGGTCGGGTAAATGTGAATGGTGGATAACAGCTTATTCAGGCCCAGGCCGTGTTTCATTGCCAGCACAAACTCGGCAATCAACTCGCCGGCGTGTTCGCCCACGAGGGTCACCCCCAGAATTTTGTCCTTCCCCGGCACGGTCAACACTTTAACCCAGCCGTGCGCCTCGCCATCGGCAATCGCCCGATCCAAATCGTCCAGGTTGTAGCGCGTGACCTCATAGGCAATCTGCTGCTGTTTTGCCTCCGCCTCGTTCAAACCAACACGCGCCACTTCCGGGTCGGTGAATGTCGCCCAGGGAATGACGGAATAATCGGTACGGAATTTTTTCAGGCCGCTGCCAAATAACGCATTCACTGCCGCATACCAAGCTTGATGGGCGGCGGTATGGGTAAACTGATACGGCCCTGCGACATCACCCACCGCATAGATATTCGGAAAATTCGTCGCCTGATACGGATCGGTCGCAATGGTTTTGCGTGTTGTCAAGGCAACGCCCAGCGTTTCCAGACCAAACCCCTCAACACTCGCCACTCGCCCTAAGGCCATCAAAACCTGATCAAACACCACCCGCAAGGTGGTGCCGTTTTCCGCTTCGGCCAGCATCACTTTTTCACCGTTCTCAACAACAAACGAGGTTGCCCGGTAGCCGGTTTTAACGGTCATGCCTTCAGTGATAAAGCGTTGTTTGACCGCATCTGACACATCCTCATCTTCGCGAATCAACAACCTAGGTGCCATTTCCACCAAAGTCACCTCACTGCCCAAACGCTGAAAACTTTGCGCCAACTCACAACCGATGGGGCCGCCGCCCAGCACCAGCAATCGTTTAGGCAAGGTTTCAAGCTGCCAGATGGTGTCTGAAGTCAATGGCTGAAGCGCCGCCAGACCTGGCAAATCCGGCACCAAAGGTCGCGCTCCGGTAGCCACCACCAAGGCACGCGCCGTTAAACGCTGCACGCCATATTCGGTATGCACCTCCACGGCCCACGGCGAGACCACCTTGGCCTCGCCTTGCAACACCTCCACGCCAAGCTGCGTGTAGCGCTGCACTGAATCATGCGGCTCGATACGCGCTACCGCCTCACGCACCCGGCGCATCACCCGGCTGAATTCCGCCTGGGCAGCCACCGGCTGAAAACCAAACTCCTCGCCGCGCCGGGCCAATGCGGCCCAACGCGCACTACGAATCAGCGTTTTCGAAGGCACGCAACCGGTGTTGAGACAATCACCGCCCATGGCATGTTTTTCCACCAGCGTGACCTTGGCCTTGACGGCGGCGGCGATGTAGGCGGTCACCAGGCCGCCGGAACCGGCACCGATGACAATCAGATTACGGTCAAACCGTTTCGGCTTGGTAAAACCCCGATAAATTTGCTTGTGCTTAAACATGGCAACTCCCGTTTTCGCCAGCCAGGGAAACGCGGCCAACAAGGCAAACGACAACAATAACTCAGGTGACAAAATCCCGGCCACGGAATCCAGCTTTGCCAACTGCGTGCCGGCATTGACATAAACCAGGGTGCCGGCCAACATGCCCAACTGACTGACCCAGTAAAAAGTCCAGGTCTTGATCCCCGTCAACCCCATGGCCAGATTGATTAAAAAGAACGGCAACACCGGCACCAGACGCAAGGTAAACAAGTATAACGCGCCATCGCGGCGCATCCCGGCATCGATACTAGCCATGCGCTTTGCAAAGCGCATGGCCACCCAGTCGCGCAATAAAAATCGCGCTACCAAAAACGCCAAAGTCGCGCCTAAGGTCGATGCAAACGATACCAACAACACACCAACGCCCAGGCCAAACAACGCGCCACCGGCCAGCGTCAACACTGCCGCGCCCGGCACCGACAAAGCCGTCACCAACACATATAGCAAAAAGTAGCCCACCATCACCACCCATACGTGAGCCTGCCGATAGGCTTCAAGCCTTGCCATCTGTTGCTGCAAGACCTCAAGACTTAGCCACTGCCCCACATCTGAGACCAGCAACGCGCCGACCATGACCACGATTACACCAAGTAAAATCTTCTGGCTTTGTTTCATGCCTTTATCCCCTGAAAATAATGCGTAACTTGCCTATAAATGCCCGCCACATCCGGCGCGACCTGACCATATGTCGCAGCCTCAGTGCATTCATGACATCGCCAGCTTACCACCCTGCAGAGCCGGATATTTGCCTGACGGCAAAGCATCGACTTTAAGCCGGGTTTCCACTAAGCTAAAGCCCCTGTTTGGCTTGACTTGGAAAACACACATGACCGATAGCAATGAATATCTGATCGCAACGCTTTCTGAAGTCCGTGGCGATGGCATGGACGCTCGATTTCAAGCCGATTACGCCACCGATGAACCGTTGATCACACTGGGTAAGGAGCAAATCCTGGCAGGACAAATCGGCTCGTATGTGGTGATTCGCCAAGCCGATATTCAAGTGCTGGCGCTGGTGTTCAAACTGTGGGAAGAAGACCGCTACAACACACACGACCTTCGCGAAAGCCATCGCTACATGTCGTTGATTCCCGTTGGCGAACTAGATAAGCAAGGTAACTTCGTGCGCGGCGTGCGCCACTACCCGACGCCCGGCGCCCGGGTTTATGCCGTGGGCATGCACGAAATCAACGCCATTTTCTCCAAATTCCGCGATTACGAATTCTTCATCGGCCGACTGGCGGCGCACAACGACTATCATTTAAGCCTCGACCCTCGCGCCCTGTTTGGCCGTCATTTCGCCATTATCGGCCAATCCGGATCCGGTAAATCATGGACCGTCACCAGTCTGATCCAGCATACCATCAAGGCCATGCCCAACGCGCACCTGATCATGCTGGATTTACATGGTGAATATTGCTGGAAAGATGAAAGCGGCAACCTGAATTCGGCTTTTCCGGACGATATCGTGAACTACGTCGATGCGGTGGAAATGGAAATGCCGTACTGGATGATGACCTACGCGGAATTGGTCGATTTATTTATCGATCGCGACACCGCCGGCGCGTCCATGCAAATGGCGTTCATGCGCGAAATTCTGCAACAACTCAAGCGCAAGGAAGGTAAAGCCATCGGTATGCCATCAGTGTCCATTGACACGCCTATTTATTTTTCATTGGCGGAAATGTACATGCAATTCAAAACCGCCAATGAAGAACGCAAGGATTTCGGCAAAACCAAAGGCGTTTTGTTTGGTCAATTCGATGAATTTCTGGTGCGCATGCAAAGCCGTTTTAACGATGTCCGTTATGATTTTCTGCTAAAACCGAAAAAACACAACACCTCCGCCAGCATGGCGGACTTGTTACGCCAGTTTGTCGGCCTGCTGCCCGAGCGCAAAGCGAAAATCACCGTGGTGGATTTAAGCTCGGTTCCCACCGACGTACGCCCTGCGGTATCCGCCCAGGTCGGGCGCCTGGCCTACGAATTCAACTACTGGAACCCGAAACGACGTGAATTTCCCATCACTTTAATCTGTGAAGAAGCCCACGCCTATATCCCCAGGGAAAAAGGTGGTCAGTTCGATGGCACCAAACGCGTGATGGAACGCATCGCCAAAGAAGGCCGGAAATACGGCGTTTCCATCGGTGTGATCAGCCAACGTCCCACGGAACTTTCTGAAACCATGCTATCGCAATGCAGTTCCTTCTTCTGTCTGCGCACCACCAACCCGGATGACCAGGCCTATGTACGCGGTCTGGTTCCCGAGGCCGAAGGCGACCTCACCGATATTCTCACTTCGCTAGGTCGTGGCGAGGCGCTGGTGCTGGGCGAAGCTGCGCCATTACCCACCCGGGTACAAGTTTACATACCAGACCCGCCCCCCAAAAGTAATGACGTTGATTATTTCACCGGTTGGCGCGAAGGCCCCGAAGACCTGGATGTCGAGCAAATCGTCCAATATTGGCGCACTCAACAACGCAAATAGTCCTGCTGGGTAACCGTTCACCGGCCTAAGCCGCCCATGTTTGCTAAAACAAGTCTACAGCGTTACGGCTGAACGGTTACGTTGAAAAATCGGCTCTCCCGGATTTTCCGTGCAGACCACAGTATATAGTAGGCCGTAAGATCGAAGCCGAAGCCTCATGTAAAATCGCCAAGCTGCTTGAGTGCTGGCGAAGCTGCTGATCTTATTCGGCAATGCCTTCAAGCCTGCGCTCAGGCATTCGCTTGAGCTCATGTGTTAAGTAGCCATTGCTGATGCCGTTTGGCGAGGCGTGGGTCTATACCCATCAGTGTTTGTTAAAATCATGCGATATCATGCCATTCTTCTGGAAAACTTGTGTAGATACTTATGCCCGATATGCGGCCAACACTATTCTATGAACTACTTTATAGAATAGTTAAAAATGTCTGTGGGCTTGCCAATATTTATGGCTGAAAATTCTAATTCAGGGTTAATTTCAAATATTGATTGTTTACCACAAACATAAGAGTAGAGGTTTCCGATTCCTTCAGTCGCTCCCGAAGTACTACCCTCTTGGCTAAACGGAATTATTCCAGTAAATTTTTTCGTTTCTTTGCTGTACTCGATATAGGTAGGAAGTTTTAGAGAGCAAAAGACAAATGCTTCGCTCACTTCTTGACTCCACCGTTTGTTTTCACTTTGAGGAAACACATCCGGGTAATTCCCATCGGGGAATTCAATTGCTGCACCTCTGACGCAAACCTTAACTAATTTTCCGTTACTCGCTGATTTGAGATGTTCGGATTTTTCAACTTTCCACCACCAGCATTCATTCATATGGCATCGACCAAGAACGACATTACGATCCAGCAGGCTATTAAAATCCAGTGAGCGGCGGGTATTCAGCATCTGGCCTTTGACACCCAGCGTCAGGTTGGTTAAACGCGCCACCAGCGAACCCCGATATTTCTCTTCAAACTCTTTGCCCATGCCCTTAGAGGCAATCAACCCGTCAAGCTGGTTAATTATATCGCTGAAGGTGGGCCAGCAAGCGCCCTGCACTTCTGCGGCCCAGGGGTCGTCATAAAAGAAGTTTGTGCCGCTGTGCAAATCCCAGCCGTATTCGGCATAAGCCTGAATAATCGCCTCCTCGACCAGTTGCGGCATGGCGGCTTCCATCGGGTAAACCGTGGTGAGGGTGGCAGTGAGAATGCTGATATGCCCTGCCAGATGCTGGCGTTCATTCACCAGCTCGAAAGGGTTTAAGCGAAAGAGAGTGATGTCCTCACGTCCAGGCAGGTAATAAAAATGTGCTTGTTCAGATCACGAATCGCCAGTGCCAAGGGGCTGTATTCCAGTAGGCGACCATGCTGTACCAGATGCCCTAAGTGCAGGCTGTTTTCCTTCACTTCTGGCGTGTTCAGGGCAAAATCGACACTCTGACGAATTCTGATCCCTGGCAACTCACGACTGGGCAGGCCGGTAAAGAGTGCCAACTCTCAAGTATTCAGCCAGGTGGCGGCCTGTAACGTCTGGTTGCTGGAATCAAAAGGCAGGCTGTGTGTCAGCAGGTTTTTGGCTGGATTATGGCTGGCCAGAGGCTGTTGTCGTAGTTGCAGCACATCCGCAAGCTGTTGGGTGGCTTCTGGTAGTGTATGCACAAGCAACGGAGTGACCGATGCCTGATTGCCTTGGAAAATGGAGCGAACACTTGGTACCCGTACAGTAAATGTTTGTTGATCGGATTGCCCCACCATCACGAGTGGACAAACCGATAAAGCAGGTGTGGCCTACTCATCCCTCGGCAATGGCTGAAGCGCTCGCCAGCGATTGACAATGGCGCAGAAAATTTCCGCCGTTTTTTCAGCATCGTAAAGCGCCGAGTGAGCGCTGTCGTTGTCCCAACCAAACCCTGCCTGTTCGGCAATTTTCGCCAAGACTGTTTGCTGGTAGGCCAAGCCGCCTAAAGTGGCGGTATCAAAGGTGCTGAACGGGTGAAACGGGCTGCGTTTGAGTTGGGTGCGGGCAATGGCGGCGTTGAGAAAGCCAATATCGAACGCCGGATTGTGGCCGGTGAGAATGGCGCGGGTGCATTGGTTGCGCTTCATCGCTTTGCGCACCGGCTTGAAAATTTTATCCAGCGCGGCGCGTTCAGAAATGGCCATGCGAAACGGATGATAAGGGTCGATGCCGTTGAATTTCAGCGCCGATTCGTCAAGTTCGGCATGGGCGAAGGGGATGACATGGGCCTGATGCCGCTCGGTGATGATGAGATTTTGCTGAGCGTCGTATTCAACGATCACGGCGGCGATTTCCAGCAGGGCGTGTTTTTTCGGGTTGAAGCCAGCGGTTTCGATATCGACCACTACCGGCAGGTAGCCGCGAAATCGGTCGGCAATGGGCATGACTGATAGTTCCGGTTCGGTCGTGGCTCTGGGGTTTTCGGTTTGGGTCATTAAGTTTTAAGTGGCTGTAGCGAGTGTTTTGTGTGCTCTCTGGCCTGGAGAGAGTGTCTTAAAAGTCGGCATAACTGCGTAGCCCGGATGGCGCGTAGCGCAATCTAAAGATGCTGCGATGCCATTCCAGTATTCTGCGTCGCTTCATGCGGGCTACATTTTGACTTTTATAACGGTCTCCGGCCCGGAAGCCGCAGGCGTGGCAGTCAAGATGCTTGAGAAATGAGGAATGGCTATTCACCAGCGCTGGCCTAGCGCGGTTTCAGCTTTGGCTTCCAGCAGACGGGCAGTGAGTAGCAACAATAGGGCGATCAGCGCCGCTGCTAAACACCACGATTTAAGGTCTTGCCGGGCCAGGCGTTGTTGATAACGGATGGGCTGGTTTTGCTGTTGGCCAATGTCGGCCACGGCCTGCTGCAGCGCTTTCGGATCTTCTACCTGGTAAGCACGGTAAGGCGTGGACAGGCTTTGGAAAAACTGGTGCAAAAAATACTCCGGCGTGGTGGTTTCGTTGGCGTTGGCTGATTTGACATCGAGACCGGCGGCGTTGACGTTACGCAGGTAAAGCCAATACAAGCTGACTTTTTGTTGCCGGAAGGCTTGCTTGAGCTTGGCCTGTACGCTAGGTTCAATGTGCGCGCCGCCGTCTGAAATCAACACAATCACCCGCGCGCCGGTGACCGGGCGGTCATCAAAATAGCTCAGCGCCATCATCAGCGCCGGGGCGACATTGGTCACGCCATGGCCGCGTGAATGGGTCGCGTTGATCGCCGACAGAATGGCCGGTTTAGCCTGGGTCAAAGGCAGCACGAAAATCGGCGCGGTGCTGAACGACACCATACCGAAAAAATCATCGTCGCGCTGGCCGACAAAATCGGACAACACTTTACGGGCAACGGCGACCTTGGTTTCCTTGGCCGAGCCACCGAGATAGCGGCCGGCGAAATTGTCGTTCATGCTGGCGCTGCGATCCAGCAATAAGACAATTTGCGCACCGGAACCGATGCGATCGCGCGTTTGCTCTTTAAGATAAGGCCCGGCCAGGGTCAGTATCAGGGCCGCGATGACCGTGGCTTCGGCCAGTTTCAGGAAGGCGGCTATCGACCAGGACAAGGCATCGAAAGGCAGCGCCTGAAAGCTGGAATAGCGCACTGCTTCAGGCCGCCGGCCCAGCCAGGGCAGTAAGACCAATGGCGTCAGCCACAGCCATGACGGCGTATCAAAAGCGATTAACCCCACCGGCCACCTCGTTCGCGTTTCCGGTAGCGGGCGCATAAATCGATGAGTTGGCTGAGCGTGGGCGCAGCGCTGGTCGGGTTCGGCGCGAAAAACAATGCTTCGGAATGCCGGAACAGGGCTTGGGTTTCACTTTCCAGCCCCTTGAACCGTGGATGCGCCTGAAAAAAGTCCGGCAGTTGGCTGAGGGTCACGGTTTTGCCCAGGGTTTGATTAAGCGCCCGGTGCAAAAGGCGCAAGGCATCCGTTTCGGCGCCGGGTTTGAGTTGTTTCAGCTCACGCAAACTACGCGCGAAAGGGCCGGAAAAGCGCTCCAGAAAGGTGATCTTGCCATAAAACCAGGCCAGATAAAGCAGTAAGGCCAGGGTTAAACTCAGGCTGATCAAAAAACCGCGCCAGGCGCTTCGGTCATCGAGCGGAGGCGGGGCAATTTCCGGCTTGGGATCGTGATGCTTGGCCCAGTCTTCACCCGAAAGCTGCGTTGTGTAATGAAAGCGAAAGCCCTTAACTTTGATGGCTTGCTCACTGCGGCCTTGTTGAAAGCTTAAATCAACATCCGGCAGAGCCAGTTGTTGTGCCTCGGACACGCGCTTGAACAGTTGATAGGTCAGCCGATAGGCTTGATCGAAATCGGCTTTGGGCGTGACCTGGGTTATCGCTTTCAGTATCAGCCAATCGTTAACCGGGCCGGGCTTGGGCAGGCTGTGGCTTTGCAGCCGGCCATCGGCGCGAATCTGCCAGGTGATGGCCAACTCATCACCCAGGTGATAACCGTAATCGCGCTCGGCTTCGGTGTCAATCACCGTTTCGGCCATGGCCGGAAAGGTCAGGCCCAGCACCAGCCAAAGCAAGCATTGAATCGTAACGGCGAACTTCACCCTGCGGTCTTGGCCAATTCGGATCATCAAGCACGTCTTAAGTGGCTTTGGCGAGGATGTCGGCAGCACGGATGCTGCCGTCAAGCCCCCATGGAAGGGTTCACGGCGTTCCTCGACAGAGCCGCTTAAGGCTTTGAACGCCACCAACAGACACCTGATAACGCCCATCGAGAATTGGCGGTATTCACGGCGTCCCGGGTGGCACGCCCCAATGTTGACATTGGCACGGCGCAGGTAAAAAAAGACCTTATTGTTCATAAAAATAACGGGTCAGTTGATCGGCGGTGAAGTTTTCGTTCAGGAACAAGGGCTGGCGTGGGTAGCGAGAAAAAATATGCCGTAGCGCCTGTTTGCGGCGCTCGAAATGGGCCTCGATTTTGCGTTTCAGGCCGGGACGCAGCCACAGCGTTTTATCCTGTCCGGTTTCAGCGTCATGCAGTCTGAGCAAGCCCCATTCGGGGAGCGACTGATATTCCTGATCATGCCACAGCACCACGGGAATCACATCGTGATGCAGCAGTTCATCAAGCATCTGGCAAATAAAAGCCTCTGGCAGATGAAAGTCCGATACCAGAAACACCAGACTACGTTCGCGTGGGCAATGACGGTCAGCGGCCAGCAAGCCTCGGCAGGTTGCTGATTCTGGCTGGAATTGGCTCAGTTGTTCGGCAAACTCGGACACGCCGCCTTTGTACCAGCGCGGCATCAGGGCCAGCTCCGGCAGCCAGTCGTCCCCGGCTCCGGCGAAAGCGAAATGATCGCCGGTGCGAAACGCGGAAAACGCGGTCAGTTCGGTAAAGCGCGCCAGGGTTTGCATTTTGCGGTGAAAGCCCATCGAGGCCGACAAATCGGCCACAATCTGCACCGTGGCCCGGCCTTGCTGCTTGAACGTGCGCACCATGAACTGGCCGAATGGATCCAGCAAACTGGCGTGAATATCGATATGCTGCGCCAGGGGGCGCGACATCAGTGGCGCGTGACCGCGAAATTCATGTTCGCCGCCAGAATGCACGCTGGCATGATGGCCGGGATGCGCGCTGCGCGTACGCCAGGGCAGTCGGTAATGAAACTCCTCGAACATCAGGGCGCGGCAATGTTATCAAGGATAGCGGCGGTCAGGCTTTCGGCGATCTGGGTGC
This sequence comes from Methylococcales bacterium, assembly GCA_032251045.1. GTDB lineage: Bacteria > Pseudomonadota > Gammaproteobacteria > Methylococcales > Methylomonadaceae > JAVVEW01. Next base: position 13,316 of record JAVVEW010000001.1, on the reverse strand, counting down.
GGCGCAGCTCGTAAGTGGGATTGAAGAAAATGCGGTGCGCCATGGTTTCATGAAAAATCGCCCGGATATCATCCGGCGTGACAAAGCCGCGTCCGGCCATCCAGGCGCCAACCCGGGCGGCACGAATCATCATCGCCGCGCCGCGCGGACTGGCGCCGGCCAGAATCAGCCGGCTCATGTCCACCGATTCCAGGTTGACGCCGAACGCTTCCGGGGTTCGAGTGGCCTGCCAAAGTTCCAGGGCGTAATGCTGCAAGGCCGGGCTGGCCTGAACGTAATTCTGGATATCGCGACTGACTCGATCCAGCTCCCGGAACGGTATGATGCCGGGGCTGATTTGATCGATCAGCTCATCGACATCGGTGAATTTGGTGTCGAACATCAGTTGTTTCTGCAGGTCGGCATCGGTGGGCATGTCGATGCGCACTTCCATCATGAACCGGTCGCGGGCGGCGGAGGGAATTTCAAAGGTTTCGTCTTTTTCCACCCGGTTGCGGTCGGCAAAGACTTGTAAGTGCGGAAAATAATGGGTGCGGTTGAAGGCGGTGACCGATTTTTCCGCCATGATTCTTAACAGCAGTGAATGCACCTGCGGTCTTGCCCGGTTGACTTCGTTGAAGAAAAAAGTGGCCAGCTGGTCGCCGTGTTTCAATACCGGGCCGGGATCGACCTGCGGTTTGCCTTTTTCATTGATATAAGTGTGATAGACCAGATCATTCGGCATCAGATCGATGGTGCCTTCGATACGCTCATAAGCGCCGCCGATGGCGCGGGCAATGGCGCGCAGCAGCGTGGTCTTGCCGACCCCGACATCGCCTTCCAGCATCACATGGCCGCGCGCGAACACCGCCTGGGTCAGCAGGCGAACCGGGCGCTCAAGGCCGAGCACAGTTTGATTGAGCGCGTTTTGAAACTGTTCAGCGTTATGCCGCCAGTCGGCGAGAAAGTTATCGGTCATAGCAAAGTCAATTAAGTGTTTAGGAATGCTTGGCAAGGTGTTAAAAATAACTTCTTATAGGGTTCGGTAGCGGGTTTGACAGGACGCCGTGAACCTCCCCATGGGGCTTGGCGGCGGCTATCCCTGCCGCCGACATCTGTCAAACCAGCCACCGCCCCCCCTGTCAGTGCCTTAAAAGTTATTTCATGATTATTCCTTATCGCCGCAACAAGGGCAGCTCGGGTTTTGTTTGAAATTCAGGGTGCGGGTTTGTCCGCTTAAACCGTCGAACAACAGCAGCCGGCCGCGCAGCGGCTCGCCGACACCGGTGATCAGCTTGATCGCTTCCAGTGCCTGTAAGCTACCGATAATGCCGGTGATCGGCGCGATCACGCCGCTTGCCGTGCAGGTTTCCTGAAGCTCCGCGCCGCTGTCCGGATACAGGCAATTATAACAAGGACTCATGGCCTGGCCCGGGGTGAATACTGAAAGCTGCCCTTCAAAGCGAATCGCCGCGCCGGAAACCAAAGGTGTTTTTGTTGCGACGCAGGCGCTGTTGACGGCAAAGCGGGTGGCGAAATTGTCGCTGCAATCCAGCACCACATCGGCTTTTTCGGCTTGATCGAGCAGTTTGTCACCGGTCAAACGTTCGGGCGCGGCGTGAACTTTAACGTCAGGATTGAGATTTTTTAAGGTTGCCTGGGTTGAAATCGCCTTGTTTGTCCCAATATCGGAGGTGTGATGGGCAATCTGGCGCTGCAAGTTGGTCAGCTCCACGGCATCGTGATCGTAAAGGGTGATGTTGCCGACACCGGCGGCGGCCAGATACATGGCCGCCGGTGAGCCTAAGCCACCCGCGCCGATGATCAGTACGCTGGCATCGAGCAATGCTTGTTGGCCGTCGATATCCAGCTCTTTAAGCATGATCTGGCGGCTGTAACGCAACAGTTGAGAGTCAAGCATGACAAGGGCTTTTAATCTGAAAATAAGCCGATCATGATGCCAAAGAACTTGACAGACTGCAAAGACTCATTATCATTAGCACTCACCAGCATAGAGTGCTAACAAAGACCTTTAACCCTTCTTTTTTTAAGGAGTAATTGATGAAAATCCGTCCCTTGCATGATCGTGTGATTATCAAACGTGTGGAAGAAGAAACCACCACCCCAGGCGGTATCGTACTGCCCGGTTCAGCGGCCGAAAAACCCAGCCAAGGTGAAGTGTTGGCCATCGGTAACGGCAAACTGCTGGACAACGGCGACGTTCGCGCCCTGGATGTCAAAGTTGGCGACAAAGTGCTGTTCGGTAAATATTCCGGCACCGAAGTCAAAGTCGATGGCGAAGAGCTGATCGTGATGCGCGAAGAAGACATCATGGGCGTCTTGAGCTGAGACTTAAAGCCAATCCACCTGTTTAACCAATCAACCAAGATCTAAAAGGAAACTAACATGGCAGCTAAAGAAGTAAAATTTGGAGCCGATGCCCGTGCCTTGATGGCACAAGGTGTCAACATTCTGGCCAATGCGGTAAAAGTCACCTTAGGCCCGAAAGGCCGTAATGCTGTGCTGAACAAAAGCTTCGGCGCGCCAACCATTACTAAAGACGGTGTTTCCGTCGCCAAGGAAATCGAACTGGAAGACAAGTTCGAAAACATGGGGGCGCAAATGGTGAAGGAAGTTGCCTCGAAAACGTCCGATATTGCCGGTGATGGCACCACCACCGCGACCGTTTTGGCGCAATTGATTGTCAACGAAGGTATCAAGTCGGTCGCCGCCGGCATGAATCCGATGGATTTGAAGCGCGGTATCGACAAAGCCGTCATTGCAGTGGTCAAAGCCGTGGAAGCTTCGGCAACACCTTGCACCGACGGCAAAGCCATCGCTCAGGTCGGCACCATTTCCGCTAACTCCGATGAGTCAGTCGGTCAAATCATTGCCGACGCCATGGACAAAGTCGGTAAAGAAGGCGTCATCACCGTCGAAGAAGGTTCCGGCTTTGACAACGAACTGGATGTGGTTGAAGGTATGCAGTTTGACCGAGGCTACCTGTCGCCTTACTTCATCAACAACCAGGACAACATGACAGCAGAGCTGGAAAATCCGTTTATTCTGTTGTTCGACAAAAAAATCTCCAACATCCGTGACCTGCTGCCGGTTCTGGAAAATGTCGCCAAATCCAGTCGTCCGTTGTTGATTGTTGCTGAAGACGTTGAAGGTGAAGCGCTGGCAACCCTGGTGGTCAACACCTTGCGCGGCATCGTTAAAGTGGCTGCGGTTAAAGCCCCGGGCTTCGGTGATCGCCGTAAAGCCATGCTGGAAGACATTGCCGTGCTGACCGGTGGCAGCGTAATTTCCGAGGAAGTGGGTTTGTCCCTGGAAAAAGCCGAACTCGACCTGTTGGGCACCGCGAAAAAAGTTCAGGTCAGCAAGGAAAACACTGTGATCGTCGATGGTGCGGGCACCGAGGCCAACATCAAGGCGCGCGTGGATCAGATCCGCAAGCAAATCGAAGACGCCACCTCCGATTACGACAAGGAAAAACTGCAAGAGCGCGTGGCCAAACTGGCCGGCGGTGTTGCCGTGATCAAAGTCGGTGCGGCCACTGAAGTGGAAATGAAAGAGAAAAAAGCCCGCGTCGAAGATGCGCTGCATTCAACTCGCGCCGCGGTTGAAGAGGGTGTGGTTGCTGGTGGCGGTACCGCGCTGGTTCGTGCATTGAGTGTTCTGGACGACCTGAAAGGCGCTAACCACGACCAGGATGTCGGCATCAGCATTCTGCGTCGCGCCATTGAAGAGCCGCTGCGTCAGATCGTTAAAAACGCTGGTGACGAGCCTTCTGTAGTCTTGAATGAAGTCAAAAAAGGCACCGGAAACTATGGCTACAATGCGGCAACCGGCGAATATGGCGACATGATCGAGCTGGGTATTCTGGATCCCGCCAAAGTGACCCGTTCAGCCTTGCAAAACGCCGCTTCCGTGGCCGGTTTGATGATCACCACCGAAGTGATGGTTGCCGAACTGCCGGAAGATGACAAAGGTGGCGCCCCTGACATGGGTGGCATGGGCGGTATGGGTGGTATGGGCGGCATGATGTAATCTGCCGGCTGACCTAGCCTAAAGCCAAAGCCCCGAGGGTCAAACGCCCTCGGGGCTTTTTTTATGTGTGATTATCGTCATCGGCCACATCCAGCAACACAACCCACAGTTCACGGGGTTAACCCTGAGAATACGTCAATTGATGGCATGGTGCGAGGCCAGGAGGCGCATCGTTCGCGATGCGACTATCGCAAAAATCCTTGATGGGACTGCGCTACCGGCTTCCCGCTTTTTCAAAGAGCATTTTTTCAGGCAGTGAACGGCTACACACAAACAGCCCAGCGTGGTTAACCTGCTTTGAGTGTCATTTCGGGCTTTTTAACGCGGTAATCAGGCGCTGATAATGCTGCAAAGCCTGCTGGATACCTGCTATGTCAAATTCAGCCACAGCATGGCCTAACGCTTGTTGAAGCTTAAGTAAGGGTGGCCAGGCATGGGTTTGAATCAAGACGCATAAGTCCTGATAAAAACGCTCAACATCGGCAATACTTTGACGACTCAATGCCTGCTCATAACACGATGTCAGAGCCGCGCAATCTGCCAGTAACGCGGCCCGATTATCAGGCGACACCTCCATGCCCTCCTCTTCCTCAACCACTGCGGCTGGCGTTTGATGCGAGAGATAGTGGGCCAAAATCGTCAACAAGTCATGTTTGCTGACTGGCTTTTGCAAATAATCATCAAAATCACCGCCTTTCACTTTGTTAAGCTCATGTGGCATCACCGAAGCCGTCAAGGCAATAATCGGCACGGAGCTAAAACACCTAATCTCCCGTGCGGCCTGATAACCATTCATCACCGGCATGTGCAAGTCCATGAAAATAAGGTCAAACGTTTGCTGTTTTGCCAGAGCAAGTGCTTGTTCGCCATTTTCAGCCATGGTGACCGTTAATGGGCTATCATCAAACAAGGCGTTGAGCAAAAGCCGATTACTGGCCACGTCATCCACGACTAACAAGCGTCCTGGTGCAAACTGCCATGCTTCCAGCTCGCGCTCCGGCTGACGCCGCTTGCTTGACAACGGTGCTACTGAAACATGTTGCAAATGCACCGTAAAGCGACTCCCCTTGCCTTGCGTACTGACCAGTGATAATTGCCCATCCATCAGTTTGACCAAGCGCTGACTGATAGCCAAACCCAGGCCGGTGCCACCTTCACCATGCTGGGTCGATTGCTCAAAAGCATCGAAAATCCTAAGCTGGTCGTCAGTGGAAATGCCCATGCCGGTATCCTCAACATCTATAAACAAGTCCAGATGACTCATGATAGGGTCGAAATACGCGGTTCTGGCACTCAGCTTAATATGCCCTTCCGAGGTAAATTTGATCGCATTACCCATCAGGTTAAGCAATACTTGACGCAAACGAACTTCATCCAGCATAAGATGAGGAATACCAGCATCGACCGCAAGCTCCAAGCGCAGACTTTTTTCCTGAAGTTTTAATTCAAAAATGGCATTTAATTCTGCAAACAAAGCATGCAAATCCACCGATGTTGTGGCAATGACCAATTTTCCGGCTTCAATTTTGGATAAATCAAGGATATCGTTGATCAGCGCCAACAGCCCTTTGCCAGCATTAGCAATGGTGGTGACAAAACCTTGCAACACAGGGTCGTCCACGCGATGTCTGAGCAATTCAGTGAAGCCTAAAATCGCATTCATCGGCGTGCGAATCTCATGGCTCATATTGGCCAAAAACTCGGACTTGGCGTAACTGGCTGCCTCGGCCTGCTGCTTAGCCTGGCGTAACGCGGCCTCGGTTCTCTTAAGTGAAGTCACATCCCAATTGATCCCCACCACTTTACGCTGCCCGGCAGCATTTTCATCGAGAATCACACCTGCGAGAATATGGCGTTCAGTTCCATCACTCCGGTTAATGGTAAATTCAATCCGCGCCTGATCGCCCAGCCTGGTCAGTTGCCGCAAACGCTCCAGGACTTTTTTACGATACGCAGGTTGAATACGGGTAAACCAGGTACGCCAGGAGAGTTGCGTGGTCGGTGTGATGCCATATATGGCATACATATGACGATTCCCCTGAAACTGTGACTTGTTAGCTACCTGATAGGGGTAGACCCATTCGAAAACACCCAGCGACAAAGCCTCAACCGCGAGCTGAAAGCGTTGATTCAGCGCCTTTAACTGCGCCTGACTTTGTTTGCGCTGCCTGATTTCACGACGCAACCGCCAAATCCAGTAATACATCAATAGCGCGACCACACTAAACACCAGCCCGCCGCGAATCAGCCATGTGTAATCAGTACGTGTCATGAATTGCGGCGCGCCCCAACGCGCCTGCAAGGAACGAATGTCAGCCGGATCGATCACACTCAATGCCTGATTGATGAGGGTCACCCATGGCGCCAGTTCCACAGGCATTGTCAATGCCAACTCAGCATCGATATCCGTTTTACCGACAATGCGAACATGGCTGATACCTGACCGGGCAATGTGATAGCTGCCATGCGCTAACGAGCAAAATACGGCGTCGATTTTGCCAATGGCCAGCTGACTTAAAGCCTCATCAACAGAGGCCAGCGGCATGAACGTTAACATGGGATAACGCCGCGCCAAGGCCGGGGTATAACCCATGCCCTCAATGACGGCAAGACGCATCCCTTCCAGTTGCGCCGGCTCATCGACATAGGCCTGCTGATCGCGCATGATGATCACCAACGGACTGGAAAACAGCACCTGACTATGCGGTTCGGCTATGTTGTCAGCAACACGATGGGACAGACGCAAAGCCGCCGGAGAGTCTGCTATACCCGTCTCGGGCAGGGCCTTGACTTCGACCTTAATGGGCAGAATCTCTTGCAGCAAGCGCCAATAATCAGCCATCATGCCGACCAGCTGTTGCTGCTCGTTCAAGCCCTCATAGGGTAACCAATTGGTATGCGCCTGATAAGTTAAGACAGGATGCTGATTTAGCCATTGCCGTTGCGCACGGGATAAAGTCAACATCGGTAAAGTGGCGATATCGAGCCATTTGTTGGCAATGGCCTGTTTATCGATATCCGCAATGACACTAAGCGCCTGATCGACAATCACCGCCAGTTCAGAATCAAAAGCCGCCATGCGCAACGCCCGCGGCTGCAACGGCGGTAGCGCCTTGAACGGCTTAATGACGCGAATATCCTGTTCTTTCAACATATGACTGAGCACCGAATAAGACTCAACCAGCCCATCCGCCTGACGTTCCTGCACCCAGGTCAACGCCTGCTGTAAATTGGCCGCAGGCTTAAGCTGAATATCCGGATAATCCCGAGCTAACAACGCAATCTGCTCATAATCTTCTGGAATGGTCAGCGTTTTTCCAGATAAATCCTCTAACGATTGTGCGTTAACCTGGTCATGTAAAAAGAAATAATCCAGTAAATACTGATAGGCTTGCGTGAAATGCAGGTGTTCCGCCCGCTCCGGCGAATAATACAGCGCGGGCAATAAATCAATCTGACCTTGTTTTGCCAGTGTCAATAACGTGTGCCAATCATCAATCACCGGCTCAAATTTCAGTCCAGTCAGGGCTGAGATTTTCAGCAAAAAATCCCGCGCCACCCCTTGATGCAATCCCTTTTCATCGACGAAATCATAAGGTGCCCAGTCGCGTTCCGCGCCATAGCGAATCACTTTATGTTCATTCAACCATTTTTGTTGTGCCGGATTGAACAGCAAGCTCCGGGTATTTTGGCCCAGCCACTTGTGATAAATAACTTGCCGTTCTTCCGGCGTGATTGCCCGCAGCCCTGCCTCAATAATCGCCGCCAGGTGCGGTGCATTCTTGCGACTGGCAATATGCAAATGGTTATTACCCAGATGCTGTGTGGAACGAAATGGCACCAGCGTGGTTACCGCCAATTTACGCAAGGTATAAATCAAGGAGGCGTAATTGTCATACACCACATCCGCCCGCCCCTCCAGCACTGCATCGATGGCTTGGCTGAAACTCGGTGTTACCACCAGAACTAAATCGGGAAAATGCTGTTTTAAGCGCTCGATATGGGCATAGCCTTCCGGTATCGCAACACGTTTACCGGCAAGGTCGGCCCAACTGTGTAAAACGACATCCTCATGGGCAAAGAAATAATCGAGCATCTCAAAATACGATGAGGACAGGTAAAACGCTTGCGCCCGTTTCGGGGTGTGATAGACCGCAGGCAAAACATCGATTTGACCAGTGTTAAGCTTGGCCAGATTATGTGACCAAAGGTCTATCTGATACTGGAAGCGAAGCCCGGTTTTTTGTTCGACCAACTGCAAATAATCATGCGCAATGCCTTGGTGACGACCCTGTTCATCGACAAAATTAAAAGGCGTCCAATCGGGCGAGCCACCTACGGTCACCACCGGATGCGCGCTTAGCCAGGCTTTTTGTTCAGGACTTAGGACAACTTGAGCCGATACGGGTAAGGCTATCACCAGCCATATCCAGCACGCCCAATATAACCCTAATCGCATCCTGCTCATGCCGTCTCTAAAATCGCCCTGAATGAATCCAGATGATCAAACAAAATCGCAACCAGTTCAGGATCGAAATGCTTACCCTGCTGCTCTCGGATCAAATCCAGGGCGTCCTCTAGTGGCCAGGGCTTTTTATAACAGCGACGATGCGTTAACGCATCCAAGACATCGACTAACGCAACGATACGACCGTAAATATGAATGTCGTTACCTTTAAGACCACGCGGGTAGCCACTGCCATCAAATTTCTCATGGTGTTCATGGGCAATAATCGCAGCAGCCTTCATCAAACGTCGCTGCGAGTGACGCAATAAGTGATAGGCATTGGTGGTATGCTGACGCATGATGTGCATTTCCGCCTCCGTTAATGCGCCAGGTTTATGCAAAATAGCCTGCGGAATGGTCATTTTGCCTATGTCATGCATGGGTGAGGCATGGTAGAGCACCTCGGCATCATCTTCACTGAGCGCAGAATAATAACGGGCAAATAAACGACTCAATTCTGCAACACGACGAATATGTTTGCCCGTCTCGTCGGAGGTTGATTCCATCAGCTCGGTCAATAAACAAATCATTTCGCGTTGTTCACTTTCCAGCTCGGTCAGTAAGCGTTGCTTTTGAAAACGCAGCTCGCTGCGTAGGGACAGGTTGTGCTGCTGTAGTAATTGGCGCGCCTGGTACAACTGTAAATGCGTTTGCACCCGCGCCAACAACTCTTCGGCATGAAACGGTTTGGTGAGATAGTCCACCGCCCCCGAGGCAAAACCCTCGTCAATGGAATCGATATCGGCTCTGGCGGTCAGAAAAATAATGGGAATATCCCGGTAATCCGGGTTAGCTTTCAGGGCTTTACAAACGTCATAACCTGACAAACCCGGCATCATGATGTCCAGCAGAATCAGATCAAAACGCTGAGGTTCCTGAGCTATCAGCGACAAGGCTTGCTCACCATTTAAGGCAAAGGACAAGTCATAACCGCCTTCTTTGAGCATGTTCATGGCAATTTTGATGTTGTCAGCAACATCATCAACAATCAATAGCTGTGGGAAAGTGGCCATGGCATCCTCAGGTTTTGAGTGAACAGATGTGGCTATTAGAGGCGTATGTAGTGCAATATTTCTGGGTTTGCTGTTATTGAACCGATCGTAGTTCAAAAACGGCATTGTTTTGGGTGCCGGGGTGTTCGGCAAAGGCTTTGACAGCATGGACAGGGCCATAAAGCCTTAATGGACGGCATCCTTTGACGGGCATTTTTGCGCCGAATTTGACTCGCAAAGAGCATATAACCTCGGCTAAAAGCTATCAAACCTTGCGCCACCTGGAAACAAGCGACGCAAGGCTTGAATATAACACCATCCGCTTCCTTGACAAAACAAGGAGGCTGAAACGATCTTTGTTACAGCGTATTCGTTGCGTTCAAATCATCAAAAGTTTGCAACAGACGCTGTACCATCGATTCTTGACCTTTGCGTAACCAAACCCTTGGGTCATAGTATTTTTTATTTGGGCTATCAGCACCATCCGGGTTGCCAATCTGCCCTTGCAGATAGCCTTCGTTGGCTTTGTAATAATTCAAAATACCTTCCCAGGTTGCCCATTGGGTATCGGTGTCGATGTTCATTTTGATCACGCCATAACTGATCGATTCCTCAATCTCGGCAGGCGAAGAACCGGAACCACCGTGGAACACAAAGTTGAGGGTGTTTTCTGGCACGCCGAACTTCTCGGATACAAATTTTTGCGAGTTGAGCAGAATTTTTGGCGTCAACACCACATTACCGGGCTTGTACACGCCATGCACGTTGCCAAATGAAGCGGCAATCGTGAACCTGTGGCTGATTTTGCTCAGTTGCTCATAAGCATAAGCCACATCTTCCGGCTGAGTGTACAGCATGGAGTTATCCATATGACTGTTATCGACACCATCCTCCTCACCGCCCGTGCAACCCAGCTCAATTTCCAGGGTCATGTCCATTTTGCTCATACGCTGTAAGTACTGGCCGCAGATTTCGATATTCTCTTCCAGGCTTTCCTCGGATAAATCCAGCATGTGTGAGCTGAACAATGGCTTGCCGGTAGCCTCAAAATGAGCTTCGCCGGCATCCAGCAAACCGTCAATCCAGGGCAGCAATTTCTTTGCGGCATGGTCAGTATGCAAAATAACCGGCACGCCATAAGATTCGGCGACATTATGCACATGCTTGGCCGCAGAAATGCCACCTAACACCTGGCATTGCTGACCATCCAGCTTCAGGCCTTTACCGGCAAAAAAACCGGCACCACCATTCGATGTTTGAATAATGACAGCAGACTTGGCTTTCGCCGCCGCCTCCAGAACAGCATTGGCGACATCAGTGCTGACAACGTTCACAGCCGGCAAGGCAAATTTGTTTTTTTTGCACAAAGCAAAAACTTTTTGTACATCATCGCCGGTAATAACACCAGGCTTAACAATATCTGAAATACGATCACTCATAATCTTTCTCTCCAGCAAATTAAAAACACAAAAAAGGGCGCGCCAGTTCACGACGCGCCCTTGTTGTACCGTCAAGGAGTCAACGCTCAGGCTTCCAATTCTTTCAAACGGTTAGCCAGCAATTCTTCAAGTGTCACCAAAGCTTTGGTGAAACCGTCGATACCTTCTTTCAGTTTATCAGTCGCCATGCGATTCTCGGCATGCATACGCTCAAAGGTGTCTTTATCAACCGTGATCTTTTCGATCTCCTGGGAGGCGGCTTTAGCTGGATCCAGCTTGCGCTCCAATTGACCTTCCGTGGTTTGCAATTCCCCCAATAAGGCAGGCGAAATGGTCAATAAATCACTACCCGCCAGTTCGATAATTTCGCCAATATTACGGAAGCTGGCACCCATCACTTCCGTTTTATAACCGAACTTCTTGTAGTAGTTATAAACCTGAGTCACGGACAAAACGCCTGGGTCTTCCGCCTGAGGGTAAGAATCGCGACCGGTGTCTTTTTTGTACCAATCCAGAATCCGACCGACAAACGGCGAAATCAGCTGCACGCCGGCTTCGGCGCAAGCAATCGCCTGATGCAAGCCAAACAACAGCGTCAGGTTACAATGAATACCTTCTTTCTCAACGATTTCCGCAGCTTTAATGCCTTCCCAAGTGGCCGCAATTTTGATCAGAACACGCTCTTTAGACACGCCAGCGGCTTCATATTGGGCGATAATTTCGTGCGCCTTGGCAACGGTGGCTTCGGTATCGTAAGACAGCCTGGCATCTACTTCGGTTGAAACACGTCCTGGAATAATATCCAGAATTTTCAGACCGAAAGACACGGCGAGGCGATCGAATGCCAGGTTAGCCACTTGCTCAGGCGTTGCGCTCGCCCCCAAAGTCTCTCTGGCACTTTTCAGCGTATCGTCAACAATACCCTGATATTGCGGCATTTGCGCAGCCGCAGTAATCAGGCTGGGATTAGTGGTTGCATCTTGCGGCTTGTATTTCTCGATAGCTTGCAAGTCACCGGTATCGGCAACGACCACGGTATATTCACGCAACTGCTCTAATAAATTAGCCATTATTCACCTTCAAAATAGTGCGATTAAAATTCAGATCTGTTTGGCCAGTATTCAGCAACATCCTTTTATGGATTTGCCTTGACCAAAAGCAACTTGCCGCTGTTTGTGAATACACAAAAGCGGCAAGCGTGTTGTCAGCCCCGACAACGATAAGGACACCCTTTGCGCCAGCAAGTTCAACCGCAGAGTCATCGATGTCAAGAAGCCCCACCCATCATGCGAGCGGGAAAGTCCAAGCATCTGCTCTCTAAGGTCGAGCTTATGCAATGGGTCAATTCAGCTTTTACGGCGCAGGTATTTAGCAACGCCGGTTTCAGTCGCTTCAGCTTTTTTGTCCAGATATTTTTCCACAGTGGTTTGTGCGCTGACCTTCACATCATCAGCTTTGCGCTCCAGATATTGCGCTACCCTTGTCGCTGGTTCACCATCACGACGACGCAGATATTCATCCACCCGGGTAATGCTTTTAGGCACGGCAGCCGCTGCCGCACGCTGATAGGCTGGCTGGCCGGCGCTGACTTTACCACCGCTTTGTTTACGGAACAAGAACACAGCAATACCCGCAATCACAAGAATAATCAATAACAAATTGCTTGATGAGTCTTGTTCTTTTTGGTTGCTCACACTCGATGTGGTGGTCGCGGGTAAACTATCGCGAACTTTGCCTGATGCTTCAACCGGCGACGTACTTTTCTTCACCTTGCCAGCAGCAGCTTCCGGGCCTTTATGTTGGTAACTATCATCTTTGTAGACGACGGTTGGCTTGAAATTGGTTGCCGGATAGTCTGCATCATTGGCTACATCCTGAGCTTGATTGCTGTAGCTATCGTCTCGGTATTGCACCTTTGGTTGAAAATCGGACGCTGGATATTTTGCTTCCGCCATTACGGCAGAACCTGAAGCCACAGCGACCGCGAATAATGAAAAAATAATTGTTTTCATGTTCACAGTTACCCTCTTTGTCATTTATGAAAGCCCTTAAAAGCCCGACGACTCTGAGATGCGTCGGGCTGCATGGTCATTATACGCCGCTTACAACAGCTCGCGAGTCAGCTTAGCGACATTGTCGGCAGTAAAGCCGAACTCCTGGAACAGGTGTTTTGCCGGAGCGGATTCGCCGAAGCGGTCAAGCCCGAACACGTTGCCTTCGCTGCCGGCATAACGCCACCAGCTATCGGTGACACCGGCTTCAACGACCAGGCGCTTTTTCACGCCAGGCGGCAGAACCTGGTCTTTGTAGGCTTGATCTTGGGCATCGAACACGTTGGTCGAGGGC
>JAVVEW010000019.1:0-41244 GCA_032251045.1 Methylococcales bacterium | reverse complement strand
CGTCAGGCCTATGAATCCAGCCTGAAGTATTATCGCGATTTGAAAAATGTCATCGATACCGCCCGCGAAGAAGGGCGTGAGGAGGGGCAACGCGCCCTGCTACATCGGCAGATCACGCTCAAATACGGTGAGTTGCCTGAAAATATAGCCTTAAAATTAGCTCAAGCGGATATTACGCAGTTAAATCATTGGTCTGAGCGCATCCTGAGCGCCGATACCTTAGCACAATTATTCGCAGATTCTTAAACAATCATTGCGCGCAGGTGGGCAAGGACTCTTGTGCTTTTTGCAAAATCCCTGTTCGAGGGAAGCCGGTAGAGTACGTCTTTGCCCCAATAGGTCTGTATTGTTATGGCTGCGAACGCTTATGTCGCCGGCACCCGCCACCCGAGCGATTTCATGAAAAACCGCTACCCCGATGTAAAGTCAGTTGCTCGAACGGTATCCCCCAACCCTCACGCGTACAGGTGGCGACGCAGGTTTTTTGAATCAAACGACCAATGGGAAAATAACGATTCGCCGCAGCCCCGGCCATGACCGCGATAATGAGATAATCCAATGAACTACCTGCCGCTTGCTTGAATTCAACCAATACATCTTCAAGATGCTCATCCAGCTCCGCTTCGCGAAACGCCTCCTGCAACGCAGCACGCAATTTTTCAGGCACGATCGTCAAGCAATCTGCTTGATGCTGGTAATCAATGCCAAAAGTCACCGGCACTACAAATCCCTCTTGAGACAGATTGCGTAGTGGCTGACTGATAAAATCCGCCGTGGGCACCAGCATCGGGCTACCCATCACTTTCAATTGCACATTTTCTACGGTCTGGCGAATGACTTCGGCAAACCGGTCGCCTTCCAACATGACAAAATCACCCGCCTGACAAGGAAACCAGGGATCATTGGCGCGTGGCCTAGAAATTAACCCGCTTAACTGCCGGGTAGGAATACGTAAACGCCCCTGCAAGGCCGGATTGATTAATGTGGTGAACACGCCAATGCTGTGCACATAATAAGGCACTCCCTGATACACCAAGCGCTCACCACGCCGCACTGGCCCAATATCCAGCAACAAGCGCACCTCTTCAATGTAACGCGGCAAGGTATTGCGTAAGCTGAGGATCAGCACGACCACCACTAAAATAGTCAATGACAACAGCAAAAAGTCGTTACGCGCATAAAAAACGGTAATCGCCGCCAACATGGCAAAGAACAAGGTTGCGCTCCAAAAGCCATAATTGACCAAGCGAATCCAGCGCAGTTTGGCCCGATCCGGGTCGCGCAGCCGATATAACCGCAACAACAAATGAAAGATAAAGCGCAACAAGCCGCCAACCAACCCTGCCATGACCAATGCCAGCAACAATGTCACCGCACGCTCCTGGAAGAAATCACTGACCACTTGGACAATGGCTTGCAGTGGCGACTGATGGTTCGCCATCAAGCTGTCCCGCTGATAGCGTGCAATTTCCAGACTTTCACGGGTTTCTTTCTCGCGCAAGCGCCAGTTTTTTTCCAGCTCCGCCAAAGCCGCTTTGATCACAGGTGGCGCTTGATCGCGTGGCAGATTGCGCACATGCGCCAATGCTTGCTGTAATTGCGCGTGCAAACCTTGCAAACGGGTTATTTCCGTGCGCAGCTGATCGACTTTTCGGGATTTTTCGGTCAACTCTTTAAGGCCATCAAAAATGGGCCGGGCAATAACCACCAACTCCTGTTGCCAATTAAAATCACTGGCCTTTTCGGTGGCAAAAGCCGTTAAATCAACACCACCACCCGCCAATTGTCGAAATGAGCGCTCCAACTGCTCGATGCTTTGCTGAGTATCTTTACGGTCGATTTCGATTTCCGCATGCAGCACCGGATCGCGTTCTTTTTTAGCGGCACGCTCTAATTCCGCCAACAGCTCTCGCTTGCTTTTAAGCGTGTTTTTAATCTGTACCAAACGCTCAACGGCTTGTTGTTGGTCCGCTTGGGCCTCAGCAGATGCCGGTGCATCAGCCTGAGCCCAGGCCATACCGCTGCCAAAAAACCAGATGATCAGTATTACGAGAAAAGAAGGCATAATTATCCTGGTGGTGATAACGATTTTCTTCGTGCTTGAAAAAAAGTACGCAACAGCGCTGCCGCAGGCTGTTCAAGAACACCGCCGCGCCATTCCAGATGATGATTCAGAAAAGGTAGCTCGGCCAAATCGACCGCCCCCCCCAAGGCACCGCGCCGACTGTCAGGCGCGGCAAACACCACCTTCCGCACACGCGCCTGTATCAAGGCACCCAGACACATCAAACAAGGCTCTAAAGTGACATACAGGGTCACACCGGGCAGGCGGTAATTGTGCAATACTTGAGCCGCCGCACGCAAGGCCACGATCTCGGCATGAGCACTGGGATCATGGCGGCTGATCGGTTGATTCCAGCCTTCACCCAGACAGCGATCTTCTTGCACCACAACCGCGCCAACCGGCACCTCGCCCTGCTGTTGCGCACGCTCGGCCAGGCGCATGGCATGGCGCATCCAGGCTTCATCGATCAGATTTTGTGAGGTCATTGCAAGGCGTTAACGCTTAGGTTGATACAGCCTTTTGCAGGTCAAATTTCGGTTCCGGGGCGCGCACAGGCCAATACGGACATTTACTGCAATAGGTATTCATGAAGAAACATGACAAAAAACAAAGCGCCGACCATTGGACTTCACCCGGGCCAGCGCATGGAAAATGCCCCTCGCGCCCCTTTTGTCAAAAGGGAACACCGATAGAACAGGCCTGGCAAGACCAGTCAATCACTATTGACCGTGGTGCTTACCAGCGCCTGTCATCCCTTAGGACAATAAACCCTGTAACAAACCATTCAGCTTATGAACGAACGCCGCAGGGTCATCAAGCTGAGCGCCTTCCGACAGCACCGCCTGATCGAACAGAATATGCGTCAAATCGGCGAAGCGGTCATCGTCCTGTTCCTCTTTAAGGCGTTTCAGCAAGGCATGTTCGCCGTTGAGCTCAAATATCGGCTTGCTGGTCGGCACTTTTTGCCCGGCTTCTTTTAAGATACGCTCCATGTTCAAGCCCATGTCGTAGACATCGCTGATCAAACATGCCGGGGAATCGGTCAGCCGCTGGCTCAAGCGCACATCTTTGACTTTATCACCTAAAACCTCCTTGATTTGCTTGATCACGGATTCATAATCCTGGTTCAGGTTTTCTTGTTCTTTTTTCTCGTCCTCGTCATCGAGTTTGCCTAGATCCAGATCGCCTTTGGCCACCGATTGCAACGTTTTGCCGTCGAACTCATTAAATGAAGACACCAGCCATTCATCGACCCGATCAGACAACAGCAGGACTTCGATGCCTTTTTTGCGGAAAATTTCCAGATGCGGGCTGTTTTTCGCGGCCGCAAAACTGTCGGCGGTCAGGTAGTAGATTTTCTCCTGGCCCTCCTGCATACGGCTGACATAATCGGCCAAGCTAATGTCTTGTTTGTCCTGGTCGGTATGGGTGCTGGCAAAACGCAGTAGTTTGGCGATGCGTTCGCGATTGCCGAAATCCTCGATCACGCCTTCTTTGATGACATTGCCGAATTGTTCCCAGAATGTCTGGTAATCCTCTTGTCTGTTTTTAGCCATATCCTCCAGCATGCCCAACACTTTCTTCACCGCGCCGGTTTTAATGGCGGTGATTTGTCTGGATTGTTGCAGAATTTCCCGCGATACGTTCAACGGCAGGGAATCGGCATCGATCACACCGCGAATGAAACGCAGGTAACGCGGCATCAATTCCTCGACATCGTCGGTGATGAACACTTTCTTGATGTATAGCTTGACGCCGTGTTTAGCCCCCTGATCCCACAAATCAAACGGCGCGTGCTTGGGCACATAAAGTAATAAGGTATATTCGTTGGTACCCTCAACTTTACTGTGAGTGTAGGTCAAAGGTTCTTGAAAATCGTGGCCAACGTGCTTATAAAACTCGTGATATTCTTCCTCGGTGATGTCCTGTTTTGAGCGCTTCCACAAGGCCGAGGCCTTGTTGACGGTTTCAGTTTCGATGCGCGCCGGTTCGGTTTCCTGGCCTTCGTCATCGGTTTTGGCCGGGACTTCGGTGTCCATCAGAATCGGCAAAGAGATATGATCGGAATATTTGCGGATGATGCTTTTTAAGCGCCATTCGTCAATAAATTCATCCTCTCCTTCGCGCAGGTGCAGAATAATTTCCGTGCCACGGGACGGCTTTTCGATGGTGGTAATGGTGTATTCACCGGTGCCGTCCGACTCCCATAACACGCCTTCATTGGCCGCTGCGCCGGCTTTGCGGGTTTTCAAGGTGACTTTATCGGCAATAATAAATGAGGAATAAAAGCCGACGCCAAACTGACCGATCAATTCGCTGTCCTTGGCCTGGTCGCCGGTCAGCGAATCGAAAAACTGCTTGGTGCCGGATTTGGCGATGGTGCCGATATGGTCAATGACATCCTCACGACTCATGCCGATGCCGTTGTCGATTACCGAAATGGTTCTTTTATCTTTATCCAATTCAATTTTGATGCTCAGATCACCTTCGCCTTCAAGTAAGCCTTCATCGGCCAAGGCCTGAAACCTGAGCTTGTCGGCGGCATCGGAGGCGTTGGAAATCAGCTCTCTTAAGAAAATTTCCTTGTTACTGTACAAGGCGTTGATCATCAAATTCAGTAAATGCTTGACTTCAGTCTGAAATCCAAGCGTTTGGGTATTGGCTTCAACAGTCATCGGTTATGTTCCTATCCTAGAAAAATGGTGTAATCTAAACGCTGACGTAACTGTTCAAACTCGGCTGATTTAACCTGAAAAACAGGCCAAACCAGCTGTCTTTGACGCAAAGACCGAACAATTACACACTCAAATAAAAACTGCTCGAACCCGTACAATGGGGATTCCACGCTGAATTTTCAAGCCGGGCGAGGTCAATACACTCCGACAAACGCATGAAACTGGACTTCCGCAAGCAGCGTTTTTTACTGGCCGACGCCGTCGCCCAGCGCCGTAAAACCTTGCGCAATATTTTGTACACCTTATCCGCCGAAAACATCTCCGAAGTCTCCAGCGGCGCTGCGGCGCTCACCCAGATACAAAACCACCTTTATGATTTCGTATTGTGCAGCGATGACCTGGGTAAAGGTAAAAACGGCCAACAAGTTCTGGAAGAAGCGCGCTTAAGAGGTTACTTGCCGCTGCATACCATTTTTGTCATGGTCAGTGCTGAACAAAGTCAGGACAAAGTGCTGGGCATCCTGGAAAACAAGCCCGATGATTACCTGACCTATCCCTTCAATGCCAAGCAACTGGCGCAACGCCTGGAACGGCACTTTCAGCGCAAACAAACCTGCCTGACCATCAACCAGGCCATCGCCGCCGGCGACATGCGCCGGGCCATCAAGATTTGCGAAGCCAAGTTAAACACCAGTCCGCCTGATATCGCCCGCTATCTGAAACGGCTGTTGGCGGAATTAGCGCTGAAAACCGATGATTTAGGCCGTGCTGAGGCACTGTATCGGGCGTTTCTGAAACAGCGCGAGCTGGACTGGGTATGGCTGGGCCTGGGCAAGGTTGCGTTACAAAAAAAACAATTCAACCAGGCTGAAGCCTGCTTTCATAAAGCCCTGGCCATTCAACCCAGGCTGTTAGAATGCTATGACGGCCTGGCCGAATGCCAACAAGCCCGTGCCAATTTAGCCGGCGCTCAGAATATGCTGGCCACCGCCTTAAAACTCAGCCCATCTGTATTAGCCCGCCAGCAAAAACAAGCACAAATCGCACTGGCCAATAATGATCTGGAAACCGCCGAGCAAGCCGCAAAAATGAGCTTGAAATTGAGCGAGCACTCCATGCATCGTCAGGCCGGCGATTTCAAAACTCTCGCGCAAATACAACAAAAGCAAGGCCTCACCGAAGAAGCCTTACAAAGCCTGCAAAAGCTGCGCCGCTCGTTTCCCAAACAACATGAGGCCATTTTGTCTGCTGCATTATTGGAAATCGAATTGTTCAAAACCATGGACAACACTCTACTGGCCGAAGAAGCTTATCAGGAAGCATTGCGCGAATACGGCAAACTGGATCCACCGATTCCTGGCGAACTGGCCATTGATTTGGCGCGGCGCAGCATGCAGGAACAAAATTACGCCGCCGCTCAAGCCATTCTTGAAGATGTCGCCAAACACTATCCCGACCATAGTGACCTGATGTCAACGGTCGCCCAATTGCCTGCTGATTTTGGCCAACATCAACTCGGCCATGACGCCATTGCCCGCGCCCGGCGCGTTTTGATTGAGGCCAACAATGAAGGTGTCACGCTGTTCAAGCAGCAACGTTATCGCGAAGCTGAAACCCAGCTACGGCGCGCCTTCGGACGCTTGCCGCGCAACCAGACATTGTTGGTCAACCTGCTTAAAGTCATGATTCACAATCTGGAATCACTGGAATATGACGAACGCAAACTGGCCAATGCCTTCAAATACCTGGACATCGCCCGCGACCTTAACGTAGCGACCGACGTGCTCAACGCGCTGAACCAACGTCTGCAAGCACTTGAAGAACAACACCACTTATCCTCTTAAGAGGGTGCCAGCCGGGCCTCGTACAAGACACTGCCCGGCAAGGCACTCACCCGCTAACCCATCATTACAGGATTCATTTAATGTATGTAGTCTGGCCCTTGCTGACCGCCCTGTTAATCAGCCTGACCGGTTGCGCCACCCACCTTCCACACGGCGTACAACCGGTCACCGGCTTTGATGTTGCCCGATACCTTGGCCGCTGGCATGAAATTGCCCGCCTGGAGCATCGCTTTGAACGCGGCCTGACCCAGGTAACCGCAGATTACCAACGCCGCGACGATGGTGGCATTCGTGTCATCAATCGCGGCTTTGACGCTGAACAACAACGCTGGCAAAGCGCCGAGGGGCGCGCTTATTTCGTGCAAACACCGGATATTGGCCATCTTAAAGTATCGTTCTTCGGACCGTTTTACAGCAGCTATGTGATCTTGGCACTGGATCAACGTAATTATCAATACGCCCTGGTCACAGGCCCTGACCGCGATTATCTGTGGCTATTGGCGCGCCAACCTCAGCTGGCTGATGCCATCAAGCGCGAGCTGGTCGATAAAGCCAGGTCTCTGGGCTATCCGGTCGAGCAATTGCTCTGGCTAGATACCCCGCCAGCGTTATAATGCCCAGCCTTTGGTTTGGATGTACGCATGAACAAACAACCCCGCCTGGCCTGGGCGATCACCGGCTCCGGGCATTATATTGAACAATGCCTGGAACTGCTCTTGACCCTGGATAATGTCGATTTATACCTTAGCCAGGCCGGCGAGGAAGTCTTGAAAATGTACGGCATTGATTTGGCCGAGCTTAAACAAAAACTTCCCGTTTACCGGGACAAAGCCAAATCCGCGCCACCGGTGGGCTTGTTTTATAAAGGTTACTATCAAGCCTTTATCATGGCGCCGACCACCTCCAACACCATTGCCAAATGTGTGCTGGGCATTGCCGATTCGTTAGTCACCAATCTTTATTCCCAGGCCGGCAAGTGTAAAGTGCCCAGCATTGTTTACCCTTGCGACACCGCGCCGGAAATTCTGACCACCGCACCGGGCGGCAAGAAATTCTGGGTTTATCCACGCCCGGTAGACCTTGAAGCCACCGAACAAATCAAACGCTTTCCTTATACGGAAGTGGTGGAAGATGTCGCGCAACTGAGCGCCGCCGTACACCGACTGACCGCCGATGGCTGAACGCGAACATATTCTGTTTCTGACCGGCAAACTGGCCGAGCCGCAGCTTAGGCAAGTGCTCGATGCCATGCAGCCTGAATTTGACTACACCGTGCATGTGCTGGGCGTGAAAGTGGCGGCGCTGATGACCGCCGACATGATTGCCCGAAGGCTGAAGGACACGTTTGATGCCGATCGCATTCTGGTGCCCGGCCGGTGCCGAGGCGATCTGGACCGGCTGGCCGAAATGTTCGGCATTCCCGTTCAGCGCGGCCCCGATGAATTAAAAGATTTGCCGCTGTTTTTTGGCAAAGCCGGGCAAAAACCCGATTTATCGCAGTACCGCGTGCGTATTTTCGCCGAAATCGTCGATGCGCCGCGCATGGACATTCCGGCCATTATCGCCCGGGCCGACTACTACCGCACCCAGGGCGCCGATGTCATTGATTTAGGCTGTTTACCGGAAACACCGTTCTCGCATCTGGCCGAAGCGGTGCAGGAGTTGAAGCGGCAAGGCTTTCAGGTCAGTGTCGATTCGCTGGTCACCGAGGATTTGCGCACCGGCGGCCTGGCGGGTGCGGATTATTTGCTCAGCCTCAATGAAGACAGCTTATTCCTGCTCGATGAAGTCCCCGCCACGCCGATTTTAATTGCCAAAGAACATGGCGATTTAACCTCTCTGGCCCGGGCGATTAAGTACCTGCAACAGCAAGGACGGCCTTTTCTCGCCGACCCGATTCTCGACCCCATCCATTTTGGCTTCACCGAGTCCATCGTCCGTTATTGGCAATTGCGTCAGGATTTTCCCGACATCGACATCATGATGGGCGTCGGCAACCTGACCGAACTCACCCATGCCGATACCGCCGGCATGAATGCCTTGTTGTTTGGCATCGGCTCGGAACTGGATATTGCCGCCGTGTTGGCCACCGAAGTCAGTCAACATGCCTGTAAAGCCATTAAAGAGGCGGATATAGCACGGCGCATCATGTATGCGGCCAAACGCGAATTGCGTCTGCCCAAGCATATCAACGCCGGTTTAATGACCGTACACGATACCGCACCGTTTCCCTATCAGGCCGAGGAAATCCAAACCCTTGCCCAACAGATCAAAGACCCCAGCTACCGTATTCAAACCAGCCCGGCCGGTATTCATTTATATAACCGCGATGGCCATCACCTGGCCGATGACCCCTTCACACTGTATCCTAACCTGAACGTGGACGGCGATGCCGGCCATGCCTTTTATCTGGGCGTGGAACTGGCCCGCGCCCAGATCGCTTGGCAGCTGGGCAAACGTTTCAATCAGGATGAAATGCTGGACTGGGGAGTGGCTTTCAGCAACCCGGACGCCGAAATAGACCGTCATGATTTCAAACCCAAGGGCAGTACGTTTGCCTGATTCGTGCGCCTGCTACCGCTCCACCTTTGACGCCCCCCCGACACCGACTTTCAAACTACGATCCACGTTTACGCCCCCTCTTCGAGAGATTGAGGGGGATTCTTTCAAGCTGTGAATGGCTATCTTTACGAGCCTACAATGCCGCCATTTTTGCGCGTAATCACCACGGTGGCATCGCGTGGCACAGTAACCCCATCAGGACCGTTGGTTTTTGGGAAATTGCTGACCGCAGGATCGCCGTCGCCGGGATGCTGAATGTTGACAAACAGAGTGCGCCGGTCGGGCGTGACAGTCATGCCGGTGATTTCACAGCCGGGCACACCGCTGAACAGGCGTTTGATTTCACCGGTCACCGTGTCAGCCACCAGCAACTGATTATTCAGGCCGTCTTTCTGACCGCCATCGGTTTCGATAAACAATCGGCCATCGGGATCGGCCCAAAGACCGTCCGGGTCGGCGAAAGATTGCTCGGTACCGTGGGTATCTTGGGCAAACACGAAAACATCCCAAGTAAAACGTGCGCCGGCGTGACCCTGAGTTTCAGTCCAGCGGATGATATGACCGTCGACATTCGGCACCAGTGGGTTGGCGGCATCGGGCGCGGTACTGACTGCACGGTCATTAATGACCTGAGCGCCGTCATGGGTGCGTCGCGAGTTATTGGTCAAAGAGGCATAGACTCGGCCATCGTTAGCAACGGTGATCCACTCGGGCCGATCCATTGGCGTGGCGCCAACCCGGTCGGCAGCGCGGCGAGCGTTAATCAGCAATTCACCCATGTCGGCAAAGGTTTGTGCCAGCACAGGGCTTGCCCGAGTCAACGGCAACCATTCGCCCGTACCGTCGTCATTAAAACGGGCGACATGCAAGGTACCGCGATCCAGTGGACTTTCACCGTTGCGGCGCATGCTGCGCCAATCATCGGCGGATACGAATTTGTAAATGTATTCAAAACGCTCATCGTCACCGGTATAAACCACAACCTGGCCATTGTCAGCGACATGCAAGGTGGCGCTTTCATTTTTTTTGCGCCCCAGTGCGGTGCGTTTAACCGGCGTTTGCGCAGGGTCGAAGGGGTCGATTTCCACCACCCAGCCAAAGCGATTGGCTTCGTTGACGTAATTTGGGTGAGCCAAATCGAAGCGTTTATCGAACCTGTGCCAGTAATAATTGAAGCCTTCGGCGTTGATACCATAGCGGGCTTGTTCCGGCGTTGCAGTCCACTCAGCATGATCGGTACCGAAATAACCGTTGAAGTTTTCCTCGCAGGTCAGATATGTGCCCCACGGCGTATAGCCCATAGCGCAGTTGCCGACGGTGCCCCATGGCGCGTTGCCTGCCGGGTTGGCCAATAAGCGATGGCCTGCCGCAGGGCCACTGAAAGCAACCTCTGAGTTGACATGAATACGCCGCCCCAAGCCCTTGATCGTTTGCCAGCGTGGCTTAGGGGGGCTAACGCAGGCCAGTTCGATGACAGAAACACCATGCGCATGCTGCGATGCCCGGACCTCCTCAAGACTCTCGGGGGCGCTTTTACCCAAAACATGAGCATTGGTGCCAAATTCATGATTCAGACACAACACGCCATGCTGGCTGTCGGCACTCGCCATACGGCGCCCTTGCCACGGATTGACTTCATCCACATCATCCCAGCCTTGACGCGCCGCGTGCGTATCCAAAAAAGGGAAAAACCACATGCCATCATGGCCTATGCCAATTTGCCGGGCTTGCTGGCCAGCATCCAATGGCCACTGAAAGCTCGGCCCGCCCGGCTCCAGCGGATCCCCCCAAGGCAGAATAATATCAAATTGATAATCGACGGAGATGGCCGGCTCAAGGCCGCCGCCTTGCGCCACCGGCAAGGCGGTAAATCCCAGCAACGGAAGTATCGGCCCACTGGGCGCGGCCAGGCTGGCGGTCCAGACACCTAACAAGCTGGTGCCGGTCAGCGCCACGCCCGCTTGCAACAAAAGGCGGCGTTGGCGATTGATCTGAACAATCTCGCTAAAATTTGGCTGGTTGTCAGCATGACGGGGCAATGGCGTATCTTGCATGGTCTGTTCCTCGATAGTGTGATGGCAATATTGGAATCTCAGGTCAATTTTGAGTGCATCAAGTGCTGGCAGCCTGGAAACATGGGCTCCCGGTTAACCTTTACCGAAAAAACTGGGATAATGCCAAGCTTATTGCGTAAACGTTTAACGCCCTGACCCCCACAAGGTCATGACCGCCTCCATTCCAGGACACGGCATTAAACACCGCTTTCAGCCTTACCCTGTCACCTACCCATTCAGTAATGACTGACATCCGCATGACAACCCGGCAGCCCTCATCCCCTGTATCGCCCACGCCGCAATCCGTACAATGGCTGACCATTGACCCCGATATGGCTGGGCAACGCCTGGATAATTTTCTGCTGGCGCGTCTGAAAGGCGTGCCGAAAAGCCGCATTTACCGCGCCGTGCGTGGCGGCGAGGTGCGCGTTAACAAGGCGCGCAGCTCAGCCAGTTACCGACTGGCCGCCGGGGACGTGGTCAGAGTGCCGCCGGTACGGCAAAGTCCGGCGGTTGCCGAACTGTGGCTGCCCGATCATTTACGCCACAACCTGGAACAGGGCGTACTCTATGAGGATGAAACCTTACTGATCCTCAACAAACCTGCTGGCGTCGCCGTTCACGGCGGTAGCGGCCAACAATGCGCGGTGATCGAAGGTTTGCGCCTGCTACGTCCCGAGGCTCGTTTTCTGGAGCTGGCACACCGCCTGGATCGAGATACCTCAGGCTGTTTGTTGATCGCCAAAAAACGCAGTATGTTAAGACTGTTACACGACGCTTTTCGCGGTGATGGCATGACCAAAACCTATTTAGCCCTGCTGACCGGAGCCTGGAGCAAACAACACGCCCTGGTGAATCAACCGCTGCTGAAGCGCGCAGGTCAGGAAGGTGCGCGCATGGTGGTGGTCAACGCGGCGGGCAAGCCCGCGCAAACCCGCTTTCAACGCCTGGCATGCTCCGAACAACTCACCCTGGTCAAAGCCATGCCCAAGACCGGACGCACGCATCAGATTCGTGTCCATGCCGCGTGGCTGGGCCATCCGATCGCCGGTGACCCGCGTTATGGCAATTTCGAGCGCAACCGCGCCTTGGTTCAGCACGGCATCACCGGGCTGCAACTGCATGCCTGGCAGCTGCGCTTCGTACATCCTAAAAGCGGCGAACCGCTATCGGTCAGCGCACCTATGCCAGCGTTTCTGGATGATTTTTACCAAACCTATCATGCGTGAACAATTTGATTTAATCATTTTCGACTGGGATGGCACGTTAATGGACAGCATTCACTGGATTGTCGAATGCCTGCAATATGCCGCCTCAGCGTGTAACCTGCCGGAACCTAGCGACAGCGCGGCCCGGGATATTATCGGCCTGAGTATCGAAGCGGCCATGGCGCGCCTGTTTCCCGAGTGTCCACCGGCCACCGCCGAACAATTAGTGCATCATTATAGCCAGCGTTTTCTGGAGCGCAGCCTGTCACCCGAGGATTTGTTCGCGGGCATTTCGGACATGCTCCACACCCTGAAAAATCATGGCTTTCAACTTGCGGTCGCCACCGGCAAAAGCCGACGCGGCCTGAACCGAGCGTTACGGGAAACCGAAACCGAACATTGTTTTGCCGCCACGCGCTGCGCCGATGAAACCGAATCCAAACCCGCGCCACGCATGTTGCTGGAACTAAGCCAAACCCTGGCCGTTCCAGTGTCACGCTGCGTCATGGTCGGCGACTCGGTTCATGACCTGGCCATGGCGGCCAACGCTGGCATGACCGGCATCGGTGTCAGCTGCGGCGCGCATTGTGCGGCGCGACTGGCCGAACACCAACCCTGGCAATGTTTTGCCAAAACCACCGACTTAATGACTTTACTTAACACATAGGACAACCAAGCATGGCGCACGATACCGAAACCTCATCCGGCAGCTGGGAACGCGGCCTGGTAGAACAGCTCGCCTTCGCGGCCATCGCCGAACAACGCCGTGCCAGGCGTTGGGGTATTTTTTTCAAGCTACTGCTGGCCCTCTATCTGCTGGCGATATTTATCATGGCGGTTTACCCGAAACTGGGTAGCGACTGGCCAATCAGCGAGAGCGGCCCCGGCCATAGCGCCGTGATTCACATCAATGGCGTCATCGCTCAGAACGAAAAGGCCAATGCCGATGCCATCATCGACAGCCTGCATGCCGCCGTGAAAGACCCCAACACTAAAGGTATTATTCTGGCCATCAACTCACCCGGCGGCAGCCCGGTGCATTCCGACTGGATTTACCGGGCAATTCGCGCCATCAAACAAAAACATCCAGACTTGCCACTGGTCAGCGTGGTTGGCGATATTTGCGCCTCGGGCGGTTATTACATTGCCTCGGCCAGTGACCGGATTTACGTCAACCCGGCCAGCATCATCGGTTCTATCGGCGTCGTCATGAACAGTTTTGGTTTTGTCGACACCCTGGCTAAACTGGGCGTGGAACGGCGCGTACTGACTGCCGGCGAACACAAAGCACTGATGGACCCGTTTTCGCCGACCGACACTTTTGAAACCGAACACATGCAACGGATGCTTGGCCAGGTACACCAACAGTTCATCGATGCCGTTCGGGAAGGTCGCGGGAAGCGGTTGAAGGAAACGCCCGACTTGTTCACCGGCCTGGTATGGACCGGCACAGAAGGTGTGGCACTGGGTCTGGCCGATGATTATGGCAACATCCGCGATGTCGCCGAAAATGTGATTGGCGCCAAAAAACGCATCGATTTCAGCCCCAAACAAGACTTGTTCGAGCGTTTGTCCGGCAAAATCGGCACCACGTTTGCCGGCCACTTACGCGCCTGGCTCGGAGACTTGACATGGCGCTAAGTTCAGCCTGGATTCATCGACCACTTGCCATCATGACCCGACACCCTCTCATTTGACCTGCCCTGACTGCCACAGCCACCATGAAAACGCTGACTTTATGCTTACTCCTCACGCTCGGCCTGTTCGCCGCGACGGTCTCGGCCGGCCTGACGCCGGTGCGTTTATCTCTGGAACAAGCGGTGGCCAGCGTTAATGGCAAGCGCGCCAACAAAATTCTGGGCGCCCGTACCGAAACACAAAACAACCGGGATGTGCATGTCATTAAAATCCTCACCCAGGAAGGGCGGGTGCAAGAAATTCGCATCGACGCCGAAACCGGCAAACCGTTGCCGGCCTTTTGAACCTGACCGGGCCTTAACATGCGTATTTTGATCGTTGAAGACGAATTAACCCTGTGCGAGCAGTTACGCGCTTTCATGGCTGAGCGCGGCTTTGCCGTCGATATTGCCAACACCGCAGCCGATGGCTTGTTCTGCGCCCGCGAATACCCCCTGGACGCGGCTATTATCGATATCGGCCTGCCCGACCGTTCCGGCCTGGAAGTGATTGCCGAACTGCGTGAACAAGCCGTCAGCCTGCCCATTCTGATTCTGACCGCACGCGGCCGCTGGCAAGAGAAAGTCGAAGGTCTGGAGGCCGGCGCCGACGACTATCTGGTCAAACCGTTTCATTACCAGGAACTGTTAGCTCGTCTCAATGCCCTGATCCGCCGCTCCGGCGGCAAAGCACACCCCGTACTCAGCCATCAGAATATCCGTCTGGACACCATCAGTCA
Source organism: Methylococcales bacterium (assembly GCA_032251045.1). GTDB lineage: Bacteria > Pseudomonadota > Gammaproteobacteria > Methylococcales > Methylomonadaceae > JAVVEW01. The sequence goes on along the minus strand of JAVVEW010000019.1, from coordinate 26,420 downwards.
GCAGGTCACCGTTGCCGACAAGCCACTGGAACTGACTGCCTATGAATACAAGGTTCTGGAATATCTACTGTTTCGCAAAGGCGAAGTGATTTCCAAAAGCGTGCTCACCGAACATATTTACGACGAGGATTTTGATCGCGACAGCAATGTGATCGAAGTCTTTATCGGTCGCCTGCGCAAAAAACTCGATCCTGACGGCATCACTAAACCCATTGAAACCTTGCGCGGGCGCGGCTATCGCATTCCTGCCGATGCTTAAGCCATGCGACTGAAATCCATCAGCGGCCGCCTGCTACTGGCCGGCGCACTGGTGATGATCGTGGTGTTCGCGCTGGCCGGCTGGGTGCTGGAACGCAGCTACCGCAGCAGTGCCGAGCAAGCCTTACAAGAAACACTCAAAGTACAAATTTATGCCTTGCTGGCGATTGCCGAAGTCAATCGCAAGGGCCATTTAACCTTGCCACACACATTACGCGAACCGCGCTTTGGCATTTTAGGTTCCGGTCTGTACGCCTGGGTCAGTCAACGTGACGGCCCGGTACTTTGGCATTCCCCGTCCGCGCTGGGCGTCGCGCCCTCTGCCCCACCCGAGTTCAAACCCGGCGTGTTTCAATTCGTCCGCAACCAGGATCATCGCTACACCTTGCACTATGGCGTCATCTGGGAAACACAACGCCAGCACACTTATGAATTCATTTTCAGCGTGGTTGAAGACAGTCAGTTCGTCAACCATCAGGTCAACCGTTTCCGCGCCACGCTGTACAGTGGCTTAAGCTCAATTGGCCTGGTCATCTTGTTCATGCAATTTCTGGTACTGCGCTGGAGTTTATCGCCGCTGCGCACCATTGGTCAGGACCTGGCTGCCATCGAACGAGGCGATAAAACCCGCCTGGAACCCAACTACGCCCGGGAATTGAACGGCCTTGCCGGCAATCTCAACGCCTTGATTATCAGCGAACGAGCGCATCAAGAACGCTATCGCAACACCCTGGCCGACCTGGCACACAGCCTGAAAACACCGCTGGCCATTTTACGCGGCGAACTCGACAAACCAACGCCGCAACAGGTCACCATGCACGAACAAATTACCCGCATGAATGACATTGTCGAATACCAACTGCAACGCGCTGCCGCACAAGGTCGGCAAAAATTACTGGGCACCGTCGATATCTGCACCATGTTGCGCAAAATTACTGCCTCCATGGCCAAGGTTTATGCTGATAAAGCGCCGTACTTTGAGCTGAATCTACCCGAACAATGGCCCGCGCATATCGAACAAGGCGATTTTTACGAAATTGCCGGCAATCTTATCGACAATGCCTGTAAATGGTGTCAAACCCGCGTCTCCATCACAGTACAAAAAGCGAACGCCGACAACTGCCACTGCTTGTTGATCATCGAAGATGACGGCCCCGGCATCGCCACCTCCGAATTAAGCGCCATTCTAGGGCGCGGTGTCCGGGCCGATCAAAACACCGCCGGCCACGGTATCGGCATGGCCGTGGTCAATGAGTTGATAACCTTATTGGAAGGCCGCCTGCACGGCTCGACCAGCCCCCACTTAGGTGGTATGCGCTGGGAAGTCTATTTGCCTTGATAAGTTATTTTAACGCGAATGAAATTAGCCATCATGCAACCCTATTTTTTCCCCTACCCTGGCTACTTTCAGCTTTTACATGCGGTTGATACTTTTGTTGTTTACGATGATGTCAATTTCATTAAAGGTGGCTGGATCAATCGTAACTTTATTCTGGCGCAGCAAAAAAAAACACGCCTTACATTACAATTACTCGGAGCAAGTCCAAACTTACCTATCAATCACATCACTGTAGGGAACAACCGAAACAAGCTGTTAAAAACACTACAGCAAAACTATGCTCGTGCACCTTTTTTCTCGAACGTCATTCCCCTGCTTGAAGAAATTTTAACCTCTGATGAAACCAATTTAGCACTATTTCTGGATTTTAGTCTGCGTCGTACCTGCGATTACCTGAACCTTCATCCTCGCTGGTATTTATCATCGGATTTACACAAAGATCATGCGCTAAAAGGGCAAGATAAAGTGCTGGCTATCTGCCAAGAACTTGGTGCGGATGAGTATATCAATTTACCAGGCGGAAGAAGCTTATATCACCGGGACAGCTTCGATAAAATGGGCGTACAGCTTTCATTTATCGACCCTCAGGTGATCGAATACCGGCAATTTCGCCCACCCTTCTTGGCAAACTTATCCATTATCGATAGTTTAATGTTTAATCATCCAGAACAATGTCAGCATTTACTGAAGCAGTACAACCTTCAAAGAAGCTCTGATTAGTGACCAATCCACGATATATAATTCCAGTCTCAATATCCAACCATGCACTAACGTTCACCCTGATCAATATCGTTATCATCCAGAGGTTTTTGGCTGAATATTTTTTTTCCGGTAAACATTGCAGAAATCAGGCCTCCACCTTCTCTAATTTCCGTCAGTATGACGGCTGCAATATGTAAAAAGATAATGCCTCCCAGCACGAAGAAATTGTATTCATGAATCGTAATAAACGGTTTACGAAACGAGCGCATGCTTTCATAGGCTACCGGGTCATACATTTGCGGTGCATAAGGTTTTACGGCTGCAGCTTCAATGCCGGGGGCTGCAATCCACTGCGCCATCCATCCTCCGAACGGCGGATAGAACAAATCTGTTCCGGCTAAAACGAGTCCCGTGATCGCCTGAATGGCAAGCAGTACAAAGAGAACAAAAACGCTGATGCGCCCCAGAGGGTTGTGGCCAAGGTATGGCATGGGTTGACCGGCAATAAAAGCGGCAACGTAGTTACGCACTGACTGCTTAAATCCTTTTCCTCCGGGCAGAATGGATTGCCACCTTGCATAATGATTGCCCAAAAAGCCCCAAATAAAACGCCAGATAAGATTCAGAACAAAAACATAGCCAATCAGGGTATGCAGCTGTTTCAGTACAACTTTTCCATCGTTTGATAGTCCTAAGACTTTTGAATTAAGAATCACCAGACCTACTGCAATGAGCGCAAAAACACACAGCGCATTAAGCCAATGAAACCATCGGGTTGTGGCGTCCCATACAGCATAAGATTTCAATTTATTCATAAATAACTATCCTGTTGGTCGACAGTCTTAGCGGTTGATGGTCAAGGAAAAGCAGCCTGAACAGTAAAAGATCCAGCACTACTGTTCAAGCTTAGCCTGCGATGAGTCAATTGAAATGAAGCGGTATCGTCCAGGCGCCGACCATCATTCGGTGTTGAGCTGGCTCAGCCAGGCCTTGGCTTGTTGTTTGACGCCGACATAGCCTGACGCTTGTCTGAAGGCGGCGCGCGCCTGGTCAATTTTATTCAGCTGCAGGGCGGCGTAACCTTTTAGCAAATAGATTTGCCCGTTATTTTTTGCCTGGGTTTGTAAGGCTTTATCAGTGTAGGTCAAGGTCTCCGACCAAAGCCTGGCATTGGCCGACCATTGCGCACAACGTAAGTATAGCTTGCCGTCACCGCGCTGCGCGGCGACTTGCGCCAATACCTGGACCGCTTTGCCGGTTTCCCGCGCCGCCGCCCAGCTGTTGGCCAACCATTCCAGCTGCTCGGCGGTTTTCTTGATTTTGCCAGCGTCCATGGCCTTTGCCAGCGTTTTCGCGGCGCTGTAGGGGATGTTGTTATGAAGGTATAGATTGACCAGGCGTTTGACTTCGCTGCCGGTCAGGCCAAACTCTTGCTCGACCAGTTTTAACGTATCCAGAGCGGCTGAATGGTTGCCTGAGAGCGACAGTGTGTCGGTCAAGTTAAGCCAGTGCTGCTTGTTGTCGGGTTTTTGTTTGATCAGTCCTCGCAGGGTGTCAGTCGCGGCCGGGTAATGCTTTTGTTCCAGCTGCACATGCAGTAATAAGGTCAGCCATTCCTCACGCTGCTGATGGTTCAAGGCTTGCTTAAGGATTTTCTCGGCGGCGGCGAAATGGTTCAGTTTGAACTCGATCAGCGCGCCCAAATACCAGGCGTCGGCGCTGATGTGGGTTTGTTTCGTGCGCCAGTCGCTGAACGCTTGTTTCGCCAACGCATAACGCTCGCCATGAAACGCCGCCTGCGCCAGATTGAAGCGTAAATTCTGCGCCGATTCCGTGGGAAACAGGTCGGCCTGGCGCAGGGCGTTCTGCAGCGCATCAACGGCTGGGTTATAGCGTTCCAGGGCCAGATAAACAAACGCCAGATGCTGGTAAGTCAAGGCTTGCTCATAGGCTTTGTCTTTGACGTTGGGCAGCAACGCTTCAAGCGTGGTCAGCGCCTCCTGAGGCCGTTTTTTATCCTGGGCCTTTCGCGCTTTTGCCAACTGTTTATAGGTGGCTTCAGCAATTTTCGGCGGCTCTTTGGCAGTTGCTGGGAAAGCCACCACAGCAGCGGTGAATATCAGAAGTAGTAACCAGCTTCGCATCATTACCGTTTCAACTGAAAAATAATGGTTTGTACCGATTGCCAGCGCACCGGCTGGCCGTCCACGGTTTTTTTCTGGAATTTCCAGCCCCGGATAGCGCGCAGCGCGGCACGGTCAAACACGCCGGACGGCTTTGATTCAATGACTTCAGGGTCGGTGACCGAGCCGTCCTCGGTGACCGTAAACAATACTTTAACGCGGCCTTCGATGCGCCGGGCCAAGGCTCTGGGCGGATAAAGTGGCGGTGTCCGTGACAGCGGCACGGCTTCGGTAATGTCTCCCAAATCCGTGCTCGCGGCAGGTGCCGTGGCCACGGCCATGTCGCCGGGCATGGGCGCGCCCTGGATTTTCAGCGGCAGGTTCAGATTGGGAATGGCGACGCTGGGCGCGGCGACAGCGGCGGGTCTGGGTTTAGCTGCGGCGGTTTTCAGCACCGGCTTTTGCGGTGTGGGCTTGGGCTCGGGGGGCTTGGGCTTTTCCCGCTCGCGTTGTTTAGGCGGTGGCGGGTTTTTTTTCAAGCGCACGAAGTCTATAGTCAGGGTATCGGCAATCGTTTTGAACGGTTTCGGCGGGCGCGCCGCCATGGCCGCCATCAAGGCCAGAATCAGCAGATTCAGCAGCAACGCGCCTGCGCTTAAGCCCAGCCAACGCAACGATGGTTGACTCATGGCGTGGCGGCGATGGCGACATTGGTGACACCGGCCAGACGCGCTTGATCCAGCGCGGTGACCAGATCGCCGGTTTGCGCGGCTTTGTCGGCGGCGATAATCACCGAGCCTTCCGGGTTATCGGCATGCAGACGTTCGATTTGCGCGCGCAAGGCACCGGCATCCACCCGCCGCTTATCGACCCAGAACTCACCGTTTTTGCGTACCGAAATAATGATATGGCCGCGCTCCTGGCGCTCAGCCGTGGCGGCTGATGGCCGGTTGACTTCGATGCCCGATTCCTTGACAAAAGACGAGGTCACCAGAAAAAAAATCAGCAAAATAAACACCATGTCGATCAATGGTGTGAGATTGATTTCAGTATGGGTCAGGTCGTCTTGTTCGCTGTAATGCTTCATGATGTTTGTTAATCCAGATCGACTTCGGCCTGTTCCACGGCCAGTTGCGCACGTTGTTTCAGATCGGCGCCGAAATAAAGCCCGGGCAAGGCGGTGACCAGACCGGACAAGGTGGTCACCAAGGCCCGAGAAATGCCGCTGGCCAGCCCGCGAGCATTGCCAGTGCCGAACACGGTGATCACATCAAAGGTTTCGATCATGCCGATCACGGTGCCTAAAAGGCCCAGCAGCGGCAGGATCTGGGTCAATGCGGCGATGGCCGATAAATGCGTTTCACTGGTCTGCTTCAGGCCGTCGAGCAGGATTTCGCGTTGTTGCCGGGCCAGCCAGTCGTGACGATGGCGGAACGGTTGCCAGTGCTGTTCAAGGCTTTGTTTAAGCCTTGGAAAATCAAACCGGAAAAACCAATAGCGTTCCAGCAGCAGCAGCCACAGCAGCAGCGATGCCAGCATGATCGCCAGCAATACGCCGCCGCCTTGCTCCAGAAAGCGGAATATCCAGTCAATCAGTTCAGCCCTGGCCGGCATGGCGCTGCGCCTCCCGATCGGCCAACAAGGCAATGTTTTCCTGGTCGAACAAAAACATCAATTGCCGGGATTTGCCGGCCAGATGATTGTGCAGCAGCACCAGGGGAATGGCCACGATCAAACCCAGTTCGGTAGTCACCAGGGCAGCGGAAATACCGCCTGACATCAGCTTGGGGTCGCTGGTACCAAACAGGGTAATGGCCTGGAAAGTTTCGATCATGCCAGCTACGGTGCCCAACAAACCCAACAGCGGCGCGATGGCGGCAAACACCGCCAGGGTGGACAGAAAGCGCCGGATCGCCGGTCGTTCGCTTAAGATCACTTGTTCCAGTTTCAGCGCCAGGGCTTCGGCATCGAGTTTTGGATAATCGTTCGCCGCTTGCCGAAGGCGCGTCAACGGTGTTTCGCTGCCGTTGGTTTCGGTCATTTTACGTTTAAGCTTGCCGAGCACGAAAAAACGCTCCACGGCCAGCGCCAGGCCAATCAATCCTAAAGCGAGAATCAGATAGCCAATGATGCCGCCCTGGGCAATACGTTCGCGCCAGTCCGGTGATGCAACCAACAGGGACAATATCGCCCCGCGTGAAGGATCAACCGCTACTTCGGCAATGCCGGAATCGGCCTCGATAAAGCTGCGCGCTTTTTGTCCGTAACGCATGGCGGGCTGGCGCGCCAGTACCATCAAACGCTCGGTTTCCGGTTGGTAGCGCAGATACAAGCCGTCTTCGGTCAAGGCGTTGAACGGCCCCAAGCGCACCACGTTTGTCTGGCTTTGCTGACCGTCCAGACCGATCACCGGTGCGGTAAAACGGGTAATCTGACTGGAAGCGACCATTTCCTGCAACAGCATTTGCCACAGTGATTCCAGTTCAGTAATGGTCGGTTGCGTTTTGGACTCGACCAGCTTGTTCAACGCTTCGTCGCGCTCCGGATATTGAGCCGTGGTCAGCGACGCCAGTAACAGGCTGTTCAGTTCCTTGGCGGTTTGCTTGACCACGCCAAACAGCTCGCCCAGGGAGCCGGTTTTCTCCCGTTTCAGCGCGGCTTGCTCGGTGAGAAAGCTTTCGTTGTCCTGATAGCGTTTTTTCAGCGTCTCGCCGCGGGCGCGCTCACGGGCCAGTTCCTGTTGGACTTGCTTGAACAGGGCGGCCTGGCGGTTGCGCTCCTTGCGAAACTCGGCCTCGCGGCGGGCCAGTTCCTGGCTTTGGCTGGCGCTGTCCGATTGCACCTGGTTGAGTAAGTCGATCAACGTTTTCGGCGCGGTCTGGGCGTTGCAGATGGGTGACCCTAACAGCGCCGCGATCAATATCAAAACAGGATAGACCCTTCGCAGATCAAAATTCGGCATCGGGGTGTCCGTCAAAGAACGCTGTGAATACATCCCTGTAAGCTCTGCGCCAGCATCCATGCTGGCGAAGCCTTTGCCGAACATCCCGATGCCTCGTTGGACATTGCCGAAAATTGAAGTGCAAAAGGTATAACGAAAATTCACGACCCAATCGCCGCCTGAGACTGCAGGCCGGATAAGTGATCGCGCATCCGGCATCATGCGTTTGAATAATCCGTAGCTTTGCGCTGGTAAAGACGTTGGCTTCATGGTCTACCCTCCGCCTGCGCGGTGGGCAAGGGCACCATTAACAATTCCGGCGGGGCTTGTTTTTTCGCCATGGCCAGGCCTTTTTCCAGTGCCGGAATGTAGTTATCGTCCAGCGTTTGCCATTGCCGGGTTTGGTTATTCCAGATGCCGGCCCGGTTACGATCCAGGGTCAGGTAATAAAAGCCCAGCCGTCCCAGCCGGAAAAAATCCACCGTTTGCGCGCCGTCGTCCAGGTTGATTTCGCCACTGTAAGCCTCTAGCGTGCGGCCGTATTCGGTTTCGACCATGTAGGCGTGCAAAAGTCTTCGATATTTTTCACCCAGGCCGTTGTCCGCCCGATCCATAAGTTCGCGCAACTGCAGCAAGCGCAGCTGGCGTTCTTCCGGTAAAAACGGCATGTCCAGCGCGATGAAGTCTTCCAAAACGTCGATCATGCGCACCATCAGCGGCGTGATTTTGCGCTGGGTAATTTCAACTTGCTGCATTTCCTCAGCCAGGGTTTGCTTTTCCTGTTCCTGGCTGGCGACTACCTTGGCCAATTGATCATGGTAGCTTTTCAGGCTTTCCAGCTCGGTCAGCGCGGCGCGGTATTGTTGAAACAGGTCCTGCGCCTGGTCATCGAGATTTTCGACCGATTTTTGCGAGGCTTTGGCCTGTTGGTGTTGTAAGTTTTGTGCTTTTTCAATGCGTCTAAGATCCGTTGCCAAAGCTTGCGCTGTAAACAGCCCGCCGGCGACGAATAAAACTGCCAGTAAACGATGATCAGGTAGTAAAGTCATGAACCGATTGATGATGACTGAAAGTAAAAAAACATTATAGAGTGCGGCGATTTGCGCGCAACCCCGGCTTGTGTTTCAAGTGAAACAGGCTGGCTTGACGCAAAAACCAATACCCGGCATTTTCGGTATTGCCCTTGTTCTCACGGGGGCATCGTTATCCTCATCTCTCTGAGAAAGTCTCTTGAGCGTCCAGTCGCAGGCCGGATAAGCGCCAAGCGTATCAGGCCACAGTCCTATGACTGTTTTCGTTCCCCGGATTTCGTTTTGCATCATACGGGCGGCCTCGCTTTCTGCCGCCAGCGCAGCAGGCCGGTCAGCCACAAGGTGGCCGGCAGAAAACCTGATAGCGCCCAGATGATTCGGCCCGGCAGGCCCAATGCTTCGCCGCTGTGCAGCGGCCAGAGCAGATTCATGAACGTTTCGCCGGCGGTAAACTGCCTGGGATTTTCGGTTGCCAGAATGGTTCCCGAATAGGCGTCAATGAATACCCGGCTGCGCGGAGCCCGGTCATTCGCTTCACCTGGTTGACGACTTTCCACGGCATAAACGCCGCCTGCATTGGCCGGCGTCCGGATTCTTCGCGGCCTGGCCTCGGGAAACGTTCGCGCGGCAATGGTCAGCACCTGTTCGATGCCGATCATGGCGCCTTCACCGTGAGAGCTAAGATCAGGCGGCGGCCGGTTGCGGCGTGCCTGAACATCCGAAAACACGGTCACCACCGACTCGATTTCATCCGCATAGGCAAAAGCGAAGCCGGTGAAGCTGATCACCAGCAGCAGGATAAAGCCGGCCAAGCCAGCGGTTTTGTGAATATCGTAGAGACGGCGCGCCCAAGAGGTTTTGGTTTTGATAGTCAGCGCTTTGCCGAAATTTCCCTGCTTCGGCCACCACAGCCAAAGTCCGCTGACCAGCCCGGCGATTATCAACAGGCCGCTGAAGCAAATCGTTTTCAGCGCGGTGCGGCCCAGCGTGGCATCGAACTTGCCCAGCAATAAATCGGCATGGATTTCATAAATCAGGCTCCATACGGTCCGGCCCCAGAACGTTTCGCTGACGATTTCGCCGCTGTTCGGGTTTACCAGCACCCGCAGCGGCGCGTACAACTCGCCTTCGGTTTCCTTGGGGCGCAGGTATTCCAGCCAGAGATAATCGCGATCATGGCCCGGCAAGGTCAGCGTCCAACCATGATTTTTATCCGGATGCCGGGCTTTGACCTCAAGCAGAATGCGGTCGAGGTCGGCGCGTGCGGCTGCTTGGCTGACCGGCGGCAGGCCGAGTTCTTCTAGCTCGGTCATAAACACATTCACCGAGCCGGTCAGGCCCAGAATCATGAATAACGTGCCCACGGTCAGAGCCAGTGCCAGATGCAGTGAGCGGATCAGATGACGCGGTTTGAAAAGATGTTGCATGGTCTGCAGGTTCAGAATTTTACCGTAACCCGGCCGACAATCGAGCGCGGCTCGCCGGGTGTGACCAGCGATCCGGTATCGTTGGCGATAAAAAAGCGTTTGTCCAGCACGTTATTGGCAAACAACTCGAAGCGCATGTTGCGGTAATCATAGCCCGTAGCCAGATCCCAAGTGGTATAGCTGGGGAGTTCCACGGTATTGGTGTTATCCAGCGGTCGGCTGCCGACAAAATTAACCCCCGTAGACAGCGACAGGTTTTTCAACAGCCCCTCGTTGAAACGGTAGTGAGTCCAGAAATTGACCTGGTGCGTGGGGCTGTTGCGAAACCGGTTGCCGACATCGCCGGCGTTGCTGTCAGTGATTTCCGAATCCAGAAAAGCATAACCGGCCTGAACATACCAGTCTTCATTGGCTTGCCAGTTCAGCTCGATTTCACCACCGCGATGGCGGATTTTACCGGTTTGCACGGAGAAATTCTGATCGTTCAGGTCGGGGGTGACCACATTGCTGCGGTCGATCTGAAATACCGAGGCGGTGCCGGACAGCCCCCAAGGGAAGTTAACCTTCATCCCGGCCTCGATTTGTTCCGATTTTTGGGGATCGAATTGCGAACCATCGGCTTTCAGGCTGCCGATGCCGGTGAAGAAAAAGCCTTCCGTGTAGCCGGAAAACAAATGAATGTGGTCGGTGACATGAATGGTGCCGCCGATATTGAAAGAATGGTTGTCAACATCGGTTTCCGGCAAATCGCTGCCTCGTTGGGTGCCGATCAGATTGGTGAACCGGTAGCCGCCGTAAAGATCGAGATACTTAGTGATGGCGACCAAATCCTGGACGGTGGCCGACCAGGAATGATTCATTTGACCGAAGGTTCGTGGCGTGCCGTCGAATTCAGGTGGTGTCGTCATGTACGTTGGAGTAAGTGCGTCAATTTCCGGAATGTTGGTTCGGTTGAACCAGAAGTTCTTGTTGACCTTGGAGTGTTGATCCTGAAATTCACCGCTGAAGTATAACTGGTGGGTCAACGGCCCGGTGATCACCTTACCGGTCAGATCGACCTGGCCGATATGAAACACATCGCGCTCCTGAAACGCTGTGCGCCCGGAGGGGCGGTTGACGATAATGCTTTGGCTGACCGGATCAACCCGTGCCAAGCCAACGCGCATCTGATCCTGATCGACGACAAATTCCTGATACTGGTAACGGGGCACGACTTTCCAGTTCTGCAAAATCCCTTGCCAGTCGTCCAGTACATCGAATTCCACCCAGGCTTGCACCAGTGGCACTTCCGAATCCAGATTGTCAAAGTTCGGCTCACCCAGGAACCGGTCACGGCCTATTTTGCCGACCCCCGAGTCGATCACTGTGCCCAAGGTCGGCAGGCCGGGATTGGCCAGACTGGAACGATGCTGGTATTCGGCATTGACGAAGGCGCGGATCGGGCCGCCGTCATCGTAAACCAGGCTCAGACCGAAATTTTCCCGCTCCTGATCCTGAAAATCGATAAACGTATCGGAACCTTCGATTTCACCGGTAAAGCGGGCTTTCAACGCGCCATCCGGCGTCAACGGCGCGTTGAAGTCCCAACGGCCTTGGCTGATGCGACCGCCGAAACCGCTGGTCCAGGCACCCTGGCTGAAGCTCATTTCAGCGGCATAGTCATCGTGCGCGCGCTTGGTGACGATATTGAACAAGCCGCCGCCCTGACCGCCCTGGCCAAACAAAATGTTACCCGGCCCTTTCAGGACTTCGACGCTTTGTACATGACTGAGTGCGGAAAAATCGACATCACCGAAAAACAATTGGCGGATGCCGTTACGGGTTTGGTCGGCGGAGAAGCCCCGAATACTGACGCTGGCGAAACGGGTAAAGCGGGTGCCGTTGGTTACCGCCGACGGCACTTGTTTCACGATGTCGCCGAAACTGGCCGCTCCCTGGTCACGGAACGCCTGCTCGGTGATGACCTGCACGCTTTGCGGTACCCGGGTGATCTCCACCGGAAACTTGGTGCCGGCGGTGGCGGTGGGTTGTTGATAAGCTTGCGAGGAAAAACCGGTCACGGTCAGTGGGGCGAGTTCGTCAGGCTGGCTGGCTTGCGACCAGACATCGGATGAAGCCGACAACAGTAGCGCGATACCGGCAACCGGGGCGGTTTTGTCAGAAAAAAATTTGGGCATGAGGACTCTATGGTTCAAGGGCTGGTGAGCCTCGACCGGGGTTTGCAGTCAAGGATATCTCCATACTTAAGAAATAATCATGCCACTTTGCTTGAAGGATTATTTATTTATATAGAAAACAGTTGTTTAGGGTTTTTTTGAAAATGACTTCCGGCTTTCGTGTTTTGCTGGATGCGCCTTTTTTTTTGGAAAAATGCGTCATATCACCGGATTTTACTGCGTGATATGCCGTATTGCGGTGTTGGAGCCGCTGGTTTCGTGGATTTTAGCGGCTGTTTTTAAGAAAAACAGCGTTATTTAACGTATAGAGGCTGTCGATCTTTGGCGTTTTGGTAGAGTTTATTTGATTGACAGGATTGCTTCAGATACCTAAGACGGTGTTCCCGATCATTTTTTCGTACATTCTTCACGGATATCGGCGTCTTTCGTCTCATTAGAAGCACAGAACACGAGATGGAGTCAATAATTGAAGTGCGTAGGTTGATCCGCGCACCCGCAATAATGTCTTGCAAAATGATAGGGCTAAAAATAAAATACACACAAAAATGTACATACAACTGGAGCGCCCTATGCTAACCTTGACCACGCGTATCTTCAAAAACGGCAACAGCCAAGCGGTGCGGATTCCGCAACAATTCCGCCTTGATGTTACCCAGGTTGAAATCAGCCGCAACGCCAATGGCGATCTGGTGATACACCCGCTTCCCATCGACCGTGGCGCCGCTTTATTGGCCGCACTCACGGCCTTTGATGACGATTTCGTAAACCAGCTTGAACAAAACTACCAACAGCAACCCGCCATACAGGATCGAGAGGCTTTATGATCTACATGTTGGATACCAACATCCTCATTTACCTCATTAAAAACAAACCTCCTTCAATTGCCACACGTATCAATGCCCTGGATAAAGATGCCACGCTGTGCATGTCTTTTGTCACCTATGCCGAATTGCTCAAAGGCGCAGAACGAAGCACTCGCAAGACACAGGTGTTAAATCAGTTATATCAGCTTACCCAGATCATCCCGGTTCAATACGAAGCAACGTCCGGCTTGTGCGAACACTACGCCAGGCAATTCACTTTGCTTAAAACAGCAGGCACTCCGATAGGCGCCAATGACCTTTGGATTGCCTGCCATGCACTTTCTCACAACGCCACGCTGGTCACGCATAACCTGCGTGAGTTTGAACGCATTGCTGGATTAAGGCTGGAAGATTGGGCAATTTAAGCACGGGAATGATGTGGCTTCGAACTTCTCGGATTGCGCTACGGTGCTATCGGTGCTTGCCCATCAATTTTCCACCGCGTTAAGCGCATGACATAACCTGTCCACTCCCTGTGCTAAGCTTTTGGTCAGACTAAAAAAAGCCCGATGGGCGGATCATGACAAGGCAAGCATCGGAGCACGACCGGCTGGCGCAGCGTTTATCCGCGAACTGTTCGACAGCCGCCTGGCCGATACCCTGGCCTACATGGTCACCATTATGAGCCGCTGACCGACCGCCAACACGAATTCAAAACCCTGCAACAGGCTATAAGCCAACACCGCAGGATCAGCTTTCGCTATCAAAAAAACGACCAAAGCAAAACTGTCGAGGTTGAATCTTACCGGCTGATCAACCATGCCGGTACCTGGTATCTGGTATCTGGCTGCCACCGACCAGGCCCAACCCAAAGCCTATACCCAATTAAAAATAATCCATATCACCCAAGTTTTCAGTTCAAGCGGGTTCATTCCAGCAAACCCGTTTATTCGGTGCGCATCAACATCGACCATAGAGCAGTATGCATTGTTGATGATGCTGAAATTTTGTGGTTTTGAATTGGTTCTCATAGAGAATATGAAAAAATACTTCAAAAAATTATAGCCTAACGCAACGCTCCAGTTGACCGCCGCTATTGCAGCGGCAACTGGAGCGTTGCGTTAGCTAGTGAGTACAAAAAGCACACAATGTGCTAAAATTTGACCCATGAAGCCTATCACATGGAGCCCAGAGAAGAACAAGCTTCTGCAAGCAGAAAGGAACGTCTCTTTCGAGGATGTGGTTTTGCATATCTCGGTTGGAGGCATCCTGGATACGTTCGAGCATCCGAATCAGGAGCGATATCCCGGGCAACAAATTCATGTGATTGAGATTGAGGGGTATGCGTATTTGGTGCCCTTTGTGGAGTCGGAGGATGAGGTTTTTCTGAAAACGATCATCCCGAGCCGGAAAGCGACCAAAACCTATTTGGGAGGTCCAAAATGAGTAGGCTGGATAAAGAAGAGCAAGAAATTCTGGATGCATTCGATGCAGGAGAGCTGCAGCGGTCGCCAGACCTTGAAGACAGGAAGCTGCGGCATCAACAATACGCCGAGGCCATGTCCAAGAAAGATGCCCGTATTAACATCAGACTATCCTCCAAGGATCTTAGGGGGCTCCAGAAGAAAGCCTTGGCAGAAGGCATCCCCTACCAAACACTTGTTGCCAGCATCCTTCATAAATATGTGGAAGGTCGCTTGCACGAGGATCAATAGCTAATCAGGCGAAGCTGCGGTTTTGTCACCGGTGATGGCGGGCGTTAGGCACACAAAGAAAGGAGCAAACAAATGTTATAAAAACCATTGGATTTATCACTATCCACACCTGAAGACTGAGCAGGTGCTGCAGCGACTTCTCGGCCTCAATACGGGCTTCGATTTCAGGATGTATGCATTGCTATTCTCCCCGAGGAAGCCTCGTGAGACGCTTCTGCATCATCGTCCAGAGCAATCCGATGCTATAAGTCCCGCAAGCTATGGTGGACAAACACAAGATTCCATACGTGGTTTGCGCAACCGACCAAGACATCGATACTTCTTGTGATTTTTCCACTCTGAATCAAGGCATTGCGTCTTAAGTTGGCGCTTATGTCCAACATGATCATCGTTGACCCGCAAAATCCCGAACTCATAGTCTTCAATACATGATTAAGAGCTTGAGGGGATGTTTTCAGGCTGTGAGCGGTTGCATCGCTTATCTTTCACCTTTAGGAAACTTTTATGTTTATATATAGCTTCCCGGTATTGCTGGCCGAACATGCTTTAGACCTTTCAGCCTGGCTGTTGTTTGCCGCGCTGTTGGTGGGCTTTTTTTATCTGAGCGCACCGGTTGCCGAATACCAACCCGTCAAGCATCAGCGCAAAGTGTCTTTTTATCAGTTTCTTTGGTCAAGTTGGCAGGGTTTAGAGCCTTTGTTATGGGTTTTCTGGCCTTTTTTCGTGCTGATCAATGTTTGGATTTATCTGTCTGATCACGCTGTTTTAAACGCTGATATCAGTGTTTCTAGCTGGATTAATCTGCATCTCATCATGCTGATGCCGATTATTTGGTGGACGGGTTCGGTGTGGCGAGCCAGCGCCAGTCATGGTTCCAGGCTTTGGATTGCCGTAGCACGTTTAGGCGTGAGCCTGGCTTATCTGGAATATGGCGCGAAAATCTACATTTTCATACAGATGCCACGAGCGTTTTTTCAATGTGATGAGGCTGTGTTGAATTATTTCAGTTGTTTTTAGTGGTAACCGTCACAACCTGAAAAAAATCCCCTTCAATCCCCCTTTGCAAAAGGGGGAAGCCGGTAAGGCTTGAAAAAATCCCCCTCAATCCCCCCTCAATCCCCCTTTGCAAAAGGGGGAAGCCGGTAGGAGTCGTCAACCTTTGGCTTTGACCGCTTTTTTGGCGTTAGTTTTTAACGCCGAGGTCATAGGTACAGGCTCAAGATGCCAAATGTCCTGGTTGTAGTCACTAATGGTGCGATCGGTAGAGAATCGCCCGCTGGTGGCACAGTTGAGAATGCTCATCCGGGTCCAGTGTTCCTGGTCACGGTAGGCGTTTTCCACGCGTCGCTGGGCATCGATGAAGCTGCGGAAATCGGCAATGGTCATCCATGGGTCGTGTGGGCTTTTCACGGCATTGATGATGTCGTCGAACAATCCCGGCTGCATCAGATTGAAGTGACCACTTTCGATCAGACTCATCACCCGCCGTAAATCTTCGTCTTGCTGAATCAGGCTGACCGGGTCGTAATGCTGGCGCGCTTCTTCTACTTGATCTTCGGTCAATCCGAACAAAAAGAAATTATCCGCACCGACTTCTTCGCGAATTTCAATGTTGGCGCCATCCAGGGTCCCGATGGTCAGGGCGCCATTCATCATAAACTTCATGTTGCCGGTGCCGGAGGCTTCCTTGCCGGCGGTGGAAATCTGCTCGGACAAATCCGCGCCCGGACAGATTTTTTCCATCGCCGACACCCGATAATTGGGCAGAAACACCAGTTTCAATCGGCCACCTACATCCGGGTCGGTATTGATCACTTCGGCGACATTGTTGATGAAGCGGATAATACGTTTGGCCATGTAATACCCGGGCGCCGCCTTGCCACCAATCAATACGCAGCGGCTGACCCAGTTGGCGGTATCGCCGCGCTTGATCCGGTCATATAAATGAATGACATGCAGAACATTGAGCAGCTGACGTTTGTATTCGTGAATGCGCTTGACCTGAATATCAAACATGGCATTGGCATTAACGTGAATGCCCAGTTCTGACTTGTAATCGACCAGACGTTGTTTGTTGGTTTGCTTGATTTCACGCCAGCGTGCGCGGAAGGCGCTGTCGTCGGCAAAGGGCTTGAGTTTTTCCAGTTGCGATAAATCAGTAACCCAACCATCGCCAATCGTTTCGGTAATCAGTTCGGCCAAGTCAGGATTAGCGGCAGCCAGCCAACGCCTTGGCGTAACGCCATTGGTTTTGTTGTTGAATTTGTCCGGCCACAGTTCGTAAAAATCTTTGAACAATCCTTGCTTGAGCAATTTGGAATGGAGTTCAGCGACGCCATTGACCGAGAAACTGCCGACAATGGCAAGATAGGCCATGCGCACCTGTTTTTCATAACCTTCCTCGATCAGTGACATACGTGCCATGCGCTCGACATCACTGGGCCAGTGTGCCGATACCTGGGCCAGAAACTTGGAATTGATTTCATAAATGATTTCCAGAAGTCTCGGCAACAGTTGCTCAAACAAACGTACCGACCATCTTTCCAGGGCTTCTGGCAACAAGGTGTGGTTGGTGTAGGCCATGGTTTTCTGGGTAATACTCCAGGCCTCATCCCAATCCAGCCGGTGTTCGTCAATCAGTAGACGCATCAATTCGGCGACCGCGATGCTGGGATGAGTGTCGTTCAACTGAAAACAATTTTTCTCGGCAAACCGGGAAAAGTCGTGGCCATGACGGCCGACCCAGTTGGCAATTACATCCTGTAAGCTGGCCGAGGCAAGGAGATACTGTTGGCGCAATCTGAGCACTTTGCCGTTTTCATTGGCGTCGTTGGGATACAGCACCATGGTGATATTTTCAGCGGTGTTTTTGGCGGCTACCGCTTCTGCATATTCACCCGCATTGAATTCCTGTAAATCAAATTCTTCGGTGGCACTGGCTTTCCACAATCTTAAGGTGTTGACGGTCTCGTTTTGGTAGCCGGGTACCGGCGTATCGTAAGGCACCGCCAGAATATCATGGGTATCGACCCAGAAACTGCGCATCACGCCGTTGTCGTCGGCATGACGCTCGACCCGGCCGCCAAACTTGATGCGCTGAGTGTATTCCGGGCGCTCGATTTCCCAGACATTGCCATTACGCAGCCAGT
Organism: Methylococcales bacterium; assembly: GCA_032251045.1. Taxonomy (GTDB): domain Bacteria; phylum Pseudomonadota; class Gammaproteobacteria; order Methylococcales; family Methylomonadaceae; genus JAVVEW01. The sequence goes on along the minus strand of JAVVEW010000019.1, from coordinate 8,755 downwards.
GATCCGGTTTTTCCACTTGTTCGTTATCGGCAATGGCTTGGGTGAACATGCCATATTCGTAACGCAGGCCGTAGCCTGTCACCGGTAATGCCAAGGTCGCGCAGCTGTCGATGAAACAGGCGGCCAGCCGACCTAGGCCGCCATTACCGAGTCCGGCATCCGGTTCGCTTTCGATCAGCTCTTCAATTTCAATCCCTAGATCGTACATGGCCTGGCTGGCCACATCGGTAATGCCCAGATTGAGCATGGCATTGCTGAGGGTGCGTCCCATCAGATATTCCATGGACAAATAGTAAGCACGCTTAACGTCATGCTCACGGTAGTGGTTATAGGTTTTTTTCCAACGCTCGACCAGCCGGTCGCTGATCGCCAGCGACAGTGCTTCATAAGCGTAGTAAGGGGAACGGCAATGCTCGTCACGACCTAAGCGATGACCGTAATAACGCCTGAAATCGTCAATCAGATCCTCTTTGCTCAGGCCTAACGGCGGCAGATGGGTAATATCCGGTGCCGGCGTACTTTTTTGAAAATTGCTGTGTGGCATAGTGATGACCTATATGTCAATTTAAGAGTCGGAAAATAATGCCTGCGGACGAATGCGTGAAACGGGATTATTGCAAACGTCCATGACACTGTTTATATTTTTTCCCTGAGCCACAAGGACACGGATCATTACGGCCTACTTTCTGGTCGTTTCTGACAAAGGGGTGTTCAGCGGCCTTGGCCGGAGCATTTTCAGGAGGCAAGGCCGGTGCCTCTGGTTCAGGCGTGATCTCCAGACCGGTCGCTTCGGCATGTTGAAATTGTAAATCCTTAGGGGCTTGCTCGGCGCGCTGTTGATCGAGCGCTTCAACATCCGCTTCCTGACGCACCTTAACTTTGGCTAAAATACTGATCACTTCGTATTTAATGTGATCCAGCATGGCGGTGAACATTTCAAAGGCTTCGCGCTTGTATTCCTGCTTCGGGTCACGTTGCGCATAGCCGCGTAAGTGAATACCCTGACGCAAATGATCCATGGCCGCCAGGTGTTCTCGCCAGCTGTCATCGAGCACTTGCAACATCACCGACTTTTCAAAATGGCGCATCACTTCGGTGCTAATCTGCGCTTCCTTGTCTTCATGCAGCCCCTTGAGTTCGGCAATAATTCGGTCACGCAAGCCCGCTTCAGTCAGCCTGTTGTCTTGATCCAGCCACTGTTGTACGGGCAACTCGGCATTGAATTCATCCAGTAAATGCTTCTCCAGACCGGCAATGTCCCACTGCTCTTCCATGGTTTTAGGTGGTACATACTGGTTGATCACGGCATTGGCGACATCGGCGCGAATCTGCTCGATAATCTCGGAAATATCGTCACTGGCCATAAGCTCGCTGCGCTGGGCGTAAATGACTTTCCGCTGATCGTTGGCAACATCGTCATAAGCCAGAATCTGTTTGCGAATGTCGAAATTGCGATTTTCCACTTTGCGCTGGGCGTTTTCGATGGAACGGGTCACCCAGGGATGTTCGATGGCTTCACCGTTACCCATGCCCAGTTTTTGCATCATGCCCGCCACTCTGTCGGATGCGAAAATACGCATCAGCGGGTCTTCGATGGCCAGATAAAAACGGGTGGAACCCGGGTCACCTTGACGGCCAGAGCGACCGCGCAGCTGGTTATCGATACGGCGTGATTCATGCCGTTCTGAACCGATGACGTGCAAACCGCCACTGGCTACGACCTGTTCGTGACGTTGTTGCCATTCGGCCTTGATTTTGGCTTCTTGCTCAGAGTCAGTCTCATCCCCTAAAGCTTTCAGTTCGGTATCCAGATTGCCACCTAGCACGATGTCGGTACCGCGACCGGCCATGTTGGTGGCGATGGTCACCGCACCGGGCATACCGGCGCGGGCAATAATCTGCGCTTCACGCTCATGCTGCTTGGCATTGAGAACTTCATGGGCAATACCATCTTTAGTCAATAAGCGAGCGATAATTTCAGAATTTTCGATCGATGTGGTGCCCACCAACACCGGTTGTCCGCGTGACTGGCAGTCCTTGATATCTTCGACAATGGCCTGATATTTTTCCATTGCGGTCAGATAAATTAAATCACCCATATCTTTACGAATCATCTGGCGATGGGTGGGAATGACCACCACTTCCAGACCATAAATGTTGTTCAGCTCGAAGGCCTCGGTATCGGCGGTGCCGGTCATGCCGGACAATTTTTGATACAAACGAAAGTAGTTCTGGAAAGTGATCGAGGCCAGCGTCTGGTTTTCTTTTTGGATGGGCACCCCTTCTTTGGCTTCTACCGCTTGATGCAAGCCTTCTGACCAGCGCCGGCCCGGCATCACCCGACCGGTGAATTCATCGACAATCACCACTTCACCATGAGCGACAATATAATCAACGTCACGCTGGAACAGATGATGCGCCCGCAATGACGCATTCAGATAATGCATCAGGCGGATATTGGCGGTGTCGTACAAACTGGTGCCGTCTTCCATCAAGCCATGCTCGACCATCAGCTGCTCGATATGCTCGTGACCGCGCTCGGTCAAATGCACTTGACGGGCTTTTTCATCGACATAGAAATCACCGTCGTTTCCGTCTTCCTTGTCCTGACGGCTTAACAGCGGCACGATTTGATTGGCCTTGATATACACTTCGGTGCTTTCATCGGTCGCGCCAGAGATAATCAATGGCGTGCGCGCCTCGTCAATCAGAATGGAATCGACCTCATCGACAATGGCAAACGCCAGGTCGCGCTGCACTTTCTGCTCCAGGCTGTAAGCCATGTTGTCGCGCAGATAGTCAAAGCCGAATTCATTGTTGGTGCCATAGGTTATATCTGCGGCATACGCTTCCCGCCTCAGCGCAGGGTCCATATCGCTCAGTATGACGCCAACGCTCAAGCCCAGGAATTGGTATAACTGCCCCATCCATTCAGCGTCGCGCTTGGCCAGATAGTCGTTGACCGTAACCACATGCACGCCACGCTCCGGCAAGGCATTGAGATAGGCCGCAAGCGTGGCCATCAGGGTTTTGCCTTCGCCGGTTTTCATTTCCGCGATCTTGCCATCATTCAAAACCATGGCGCCAATCAACTGTACGTCAAAGTGACGCATACCAAACACCCGCACCGAAGCCTCGCGCACTGTGGCAAATGCTTCGGGGAGAATGGATTCCAGACTTTCACCTTGCTCCAGACGAGTACGGAATTGTGCTGTCCGAGCTTGCAGCTCGCTATCGGATAACGCCTTGAACGCATCTTCCAGCTTGTTAATTTTTTTGACAACCTTATGTTTTTTCGCAACCAGCCGATCGTTGCGGCTACCGATGATCCAGCGCACCAGCTTACCGAGCATAATAAGTCCAGATAAATGAGAGTATTAAAAGAGAAACAGACCGGCAATTATAGCGATTCTGTGCACTGATTGACAGCCAGACGCTATTGACAACAACAATAGTCACAAAAAGCCCGAACCGACCAAGACAAGCCAGCATCAAAAAATCAGTATCGACCAGCCAGCCGGAATGACTTCACACAGTATTTTAACTATGGACTTGGCCGACCTTAACCAGATGGCCTATCCCACTTCAGCTTTGCCCAGCCGGCGTTATAGGCAGACAAGCAAAATCATAATGTGCCATTGGCATGGGTTGCTTGCCGTATATGTCCGCCAATAACGCCGGCCTGGCGCGTAATAGCCGATTTTCTAGGAACACCACTTCCTGACTGCGATATGGGTAACGATCAAACACCACATCATCGGCCCAAAAGCCGGGCTTCCGGTAATCATGCAGCAAAATGGCCTCCGGGTGTTCGCACACATAGTCCCAAACGTTACGAACGATATTCAGTCCGTTTGGCAGCTTGGCATAAAACGTATACTGACCGTGATAACGGTCGAAATAGGCCAATTCACGGCCTTGCTCACGCAGTGCGGCCAGCGCATGAGCCGCGGGTCGCATATCAATTGCCAACGCCAAAAACGACACATAGCCGAACATGACCAACCAGGTCATGCCAGCGCTCATCACAGATAATGCCAACATCACCTGGCCACGCGCCGGCTTTGCATACCAGAACGCCAGCAACGCCAGCACACTCAAACCCAGGCCCCAATACACCGATAACGACCCTTGCAACAACCACCCCCACTGCTGGTTCAGACAGGTCAAAACAGCAAACAACAGGCCCATACCGACCGTCACCATCATGAGCCTGGGCCGGGTTTGTTGAACTGGCAAAAAAACACTAGCGCGAGCCAGCACTAATGCAACCGCCGGCATGGCCGGCAATAAATAGTGAGCGCGTTTACCGCTGAGCAACATCAAAACCAACCATGCGCCAGACACGATGATCAGACATAAACGCACGCCGGCTTCAGACCCGGGTAATTGACGCACGCCTCGCCACAGTGGCAGCCAGTATGCCCATGGAAACAACAACCAAAGTAAGTGTGGCGCATACCACCACCACGGCAGGCGATGATCAAAGGCATCTACCACACGACCTGCGGTTTGCCCCCAGAAGATGGCTTCACGGTACGCCTCACCCCCCGCCTGAGCGGCTGGCAATGCCCAAGCCAAGGCAAGTAGTACCGCCAGCAGCAGACTTAACACCAAGCCAGTCCACCACCGCTTAGGCATACCCTGTGCCGGCGCAAGCCAGTATCGAACGGTTAACGCCATCGGCAAAACATAAATCAACACCACAGGCCCTTTGGTCAAAATGCCTCCGGCCAGGGTAACGCCCAGCAGCAGCCATGTCAGTATCGACGGCTGTTGACTGGCTCGATACAGCAGCGACCAGGCGCCGACCACGAACAGCGTCAACACCATATCGAACAAGGTCAAACTGCCATATAACTGAAAGCCAATCAGGCCAAACAGCATTAACAGTGTCCGATCCGGCACTTCATCCTGCATCGGCCAAAGCTGCCGCGCCAATCCGGAAACACAACGCATCACACCCAACGCGGCCAAAGGGCCTATACAACGTGCACTCCATTCGTTAACACCCAAAACAGCCCAACTCAGGTGAATCAACCAAAACAATAGCGGCGGTTTATGGCTGTAAGGTTGGCCATTCAGATAAGGCACCCAAAAATCACCGCGCTGCCACATTTCATAGGCGACAGCGAGATAACGGGTTTCATCGACAGGTAATAACGGACGAAAGGCCAGCTGCGCCAAGGTCCAAAGCAACCAAAGCCCAGCCAGCCCGGTAAAGCGTAACGACATCGGTTGATCAGACCGATTTAGAGAAGGGAAGAATTGGCCGTGTCGGTGTGTGTAGTCAGGCTTCTGCTGACACGATAAATCAGCAGCGCGACCAGCATATACGTCATGTTGATGTAAAAATAGTCAGGCCAATAATACCAAAATTGCGCACTGAAGTGCGACCAGCTTAGCGCCTCAAACAGTCCTGACAATCCGTAAAAACTGGCATTGGTGATGCTGTAAGTCAAAGCAACTGCCACCGCAGCCCAAAGCACGGCCATCGACAGCAATTTCAAGGTACCTGCAACCAACCAGGGCCGGGCAATCCGTCCCATCAGCCATAACAGCCCATACGCGGCGATCAGAAATGGATAGGCCGCTGAAAAGCAAGCACTGCTGACCGAGCCCAGGGTAACGGTAAAGGCATCGATCAAAATTGCCAAAACCATCAATAACGCGACCTGACTGAATGGCAACGCCACGACACCGGCCATGAAAAACAAAGCCCAGGATGCATCAGGCAGCGCCACTGCGTGGTCGAAATGGTGGCTTCGTGTCAGCACCATGATGAAACTCATACAAAACAAGGGCAAAAGGCGCGTGGCGTAAAATCTAGTTATCATGGCTGCCTGTCAAAAGTTGCGGTACAAAGTGGTTTAGCGGATTGTGGCGTCAAACGGATTTCAAGGAAATCGTTTCGGTGCGGCCATTTTGCTCGATGTCGATATTGTCTTCGCGAGCCAACCAGCCGATGGCGCGCTGGATGTCATTTTTATTCAGGCCTGTTTCGGTACTGATTTTATTGACACTGGACGGGCCATTTTCATCCAGGAATTTCCAGATTTCACCTGCGGTACTACCAATGCTTTCAATCATAACGTCACCTTAAAAAATTAACGATGCAAAAAAACTAAAACTTCTTATCGCTCTGCTGCTCGGGCAACACGATATTCAATTCCAAAACTTCTTGGTCTTGGTCTTGTTCAAAACGCACCGAAATGGCGTCTTGCTCGACTTCGACATACTTGCGTACCACCGCCAACAATTCTTGCTGTAATTGTGGTAGATACGAAGGCTGATACGACTGCCCTCGCTCATGAGCCACTAGAATCTGCAACCGCTCCTTGGCGACACTGGCGCTTTTTGGCTTGGTGCTTTTGAAGTAATCCAGCAGACTCATCACTTATTTTCCGAATAGCTTGCCAAACAAACCTTTTTTGTCAGGTTCGATAAAACGGTGTGGACGCGACTCACCCAGATAACGCGCCACAACATCATCGTAAGCCTGACCGGCATCGCTTTTTTCATCCAGAATAACCGGAATGCCTGCATTGGACGCATTAAGCACGGATTTTGATTCAGGTATCACACCTAAAAGATGCAGCGACAAAATCTCCTGAACATCCTCTACACTAAGCATTTCTCCCAGTTTCACGCGGTCTGGCGCATAACGTGTCAGCAACAGATACTCTTTGATAGCTTCACCACCTTGTTCAGCACGTTTTGACTTACTGGCCAAAAGGCCCAGCATACGATCCGAGTCTCTGACCGAGGAAACTTCCGGATTGGTTACCACAAATGCGTCATCGGCGAAATACATGGCCAAATGCGCGCCTTTTTCAATGCCCGCCGGTGAATCGCACACAATGTACTTGAAGTCTTTGGCAAGTTCGGTCAGAACTTTTTCCACGCCTGCCAAGGTTAAAGCATCTTTGTCTCGTGTTTGTGACGCCGCCAGAATCGACAGCTTGGGGCAACGTTTATCTTTGATCAAGGCCTGCTTCAGATTTGCCTCGCCATTGATCACGTTAACAAAATCATAAACAACGCGCCGCTCACAGCCGAGAATCAGATCCAGGTTGCGCAAACCCACATCAAAATCAATCACGGCGGTGGCATGTCCGCGCAGCGCTAGCCCGGTGGCGATTGCGGCGCTGGTCGTGGTTTTGCCAACGCCACCTTTACCTGATGTGACAACGATAATTCTGGCCAAGCGAAATCCTCTTTGCTGATTTAGAGTTGAGTGGATAAAGGTTCTATAACCAAGGTTGAACCTTTGAGGTATACCTGCACAGGCTCCGATTTATCGGGAAAATCAATATCCTCGCTGACCTTGTAAGTGCCTGCGATCGATATCAATTCTGCCTGCAAATGATAACAAAAAATGCGCGCCTGCTGATTATCTGGCACACCCGCCAGCACCCGCCCCCGCAAGCCATGATAGACATGCACATTGCCGCCGGCGATAATCTCCGCGCCAGCGCTGACCTGGGCCAGCACAATCAAATCGCCTTCGGTATAAATGCGCTGTCCTGAACGAACCGGCTGAGTAATCGTCAGTGTTTCGGGTATCTTTTGCTCAGATTCGATAACTATATCTTCAGGCTGCGCAATGGCAGGCGCCGCAGACAAAGACTTAGGCTCACTGTCTGTGTCACGGGTATGATGATCCGACAAAATCGGTAAATGCAAAGCCAACGCTTGCCGTTCCTGTTCGGCATTGGCATTGCGAACACCAATCGGCAACAACTGCAAAGTCCGTATCAGAGTGACCCATTCCGACAAATCAAGCGCCTCGCTAGGCACTTCACCTAGATCGACAATAACTGGCGAATGCTTAAAAAAGTCAGGCGCCTGCTTGATTTTTTCCGTCACCAACGAACGGACGACATCAAGCTTGTTAGTACGCGGCAACAGCACCGGAACTGAAAGCGTACTGCTCTTAAATTCCAGCAGCGGCTTCTGGTAAACTTGAGACGCTTGGGACATGGGGATCTGATTGAGTATGAATAACATCCGATTTTAACATTGCACATCAAAAAAAGCAGAATTTGTCTTGACCGTTTACCTAAAATCCCCCACTGAACCATGACAGCCTTAAAACTTCATCTGATCTCCCTGGAATGCAATCCAGAAACGGTGGCCAACTTACTCGACCAAACCGCCTGGGCCAAAGATTTTTCCTGGCCACAACTGCAAGCCATGGGGCGCTACTTCAAACCCTACGGCATTGCCGCCGGTGATTGTTTATTCAACGAAGGCGACCCCGCCGGTACCATGGGTATTCTGGTGAAAGGGGAAATCGCCATTTACAAACAAGGCCAAGTCATTGCCAAACTAGGGCCGGGCCGAACCTACGGAGAAATGTCGTTGCTAGACAACGCCCCCCGTTCCGCGCAAGCCGTAGCCTGCCAGGACAGTCAACTATTGATCATTGATAAAACGACTTTTCGCAAAATGGCTCAGGACAATACCAAGCTGGCATTTATGGTGTTATGGAAAATTGCCTTTTTCTTAAGTCAAAACCTGCGTAACACCAGCGGGTTATTGATGGACGTTTTGGATGAAAAACGCTAGGGCCTGCTGCCGGACTCTCGCGAGCTAAACGACGGCCAGCAAGCCTTCAAAGACTGGCCGGGCTGTACGTTACAGGAGCACAGATTCCTTGACCTAGAGTTTCTATTTCAAACCCAATCACATTGCGGGTATCCTTGCTGAACTCGATGCCAATCAGGTGAATTGGCTGGTTGCGTGCTTGATA
>JAVVEW010000018.1:0-41271 GCA_032251045.1 Methylococcales bacterium | reverse complement strand
CCAATAAAAGGAGCGGTAGTTCAGTTGGTTAGAATACCGGCCTGTCACGCCGGGGGTCGCGGGTTCGAGTCCCGTCCGCTCCGCCATTTTTGAAAACCTCGAACCGTTTCGGTTTCGAGGTTTTTTTTTGCTCAAATTTTACCAACCAAGTTGAAGGTTTAACCATGCTGACAACGATTAGAGAAAAAGCGCAAGGTGTTTTTGCCTGGATCATTCTTATTGGTATCACCATTCCGTTCGCGCTATGGGGCATCCAGAATTATTTTGATGGCGGTAAGGAGCAAAGCCTGCTCACGGTTGGCGACCGAGAGTTTACCGCTAATGAAATCAGCCAGGCTATCAATCAATTCCGCACCAGCACCCCGCAAGCCCAGGCACTAGGGGAGGCGCAAATCAAGCAACGGGCCATCGCTAAACTCATTCAGGATGAAGCGCTATTACAACATGTTGCGCAACAAAAACTGGCCATCAGTGATGCAACCGCTCGCACTTTTATTACTTCATTGCCTTATTTTCAGGTTGATGGCAAGTTCGATAAGCAACGCTATGAAGGACTTCTGAAAGCTCAGGGCCTGAGCTCGGCCGCATTTGTCGGGCGCATCAAAAAAGCCTTACTGATGGAGCAATATCAACAGGCGCTAACCAATACTGGGTTTGTCAGCGATTATGAATTACAACAATTTTATGCGCTGCAAAATCAAACACGTACTTTTGAGTATGCGGTATTCAACGCACCCACAGACTTGTCCGAGCCAACGCCGGAACAAATTCAAGACTATTATCAAGCGCATTCAGCCGATTTTTTTCAACCTGAAACACTGACGGCATCTTATGTCGAGCTGAATCGCAGCCAATTAGCCGACTCGGTGCAAGTTGAGGAGGCAGCCCTGCAAACGCTATATGAGCAGCAGAAAGCACAATTCCAGCAACCTGAGCGCCGTAAAACCAGTCACATTCTGATCGCCCTCAATGAACAACGTGATGACGCGCAGGCTCTGGCCTTGGCTAAGGAAATTCACGGTAAATTATCGGCAACCCCGTTTGCTGACTTGGCTAAAGAGTATTCCGACGACCCAGGCAGTGCTAAGCAAGGCGGCGATTTAGGTTGGCTTGAGCCGGGGTTATTCGTTCCTGAATTTGAACAGGCGGTGCTGGAATTATCGGTAGGGCAGGTGTCAGAACCGGTTAAAACCCAATTTGGTTATCATCTGATTACCGTAACGGCATTGGAAGAGGCTAAGCAAAAAAGCTTTGCTGAAGTTAAAGAAGAGCTGGATCGTCAATACCGCCAATCGCAGGCGGAGAATCTGTATTTTCAAGGTTATGAAAAGCTGACTGAGCTCAGTTATGAACATCCCGATAGCCTTGCTACCGTAGCCGAGCAGTTGGCTTTAAGCATTCACACCACCGAACCGTTTACCCGCGAGCAAGGCCAGGGAGTGGCTGCTAATGCGGCATTTCGTAAAGCTGCGTTCAGCGACCTGGTGATGAATGGTGAAAACAGTGATCCGGTTGAAAGTGAAGAAGGGCTTGCCTGGGTTGTGCGCAAGCACAGCTATCAAGCTGCGGAACTAAAACCATTGGACGAGGTGCGCGATCAGGTGATTCAAGCCTTGAAAAGTCAACAAGCTCAGCTGCAATTGACTGAATCCGTCGATCAGCTTAAGCAGCAGCGTTTGACGGGGGCAGCGTTAGCCACACTGGCAGAACAAGCTAATGGGCAATTTCATGCCGAACAATCTATCACTCGAACCAACAGTACGGTCTCAAGAACATTGCTGGACGCGCTTTTTACCGCGGCTAAGCCCGATGACAACAAGCCTAATGTGTTTAGTGTGCGTCTAAGTGATTCGCAACAAGCACTGGTGGCTTTCACATCGGTGACACCGGGAAACATCAGTGACGTCACCTCTGATGAGATTGATAAAATGCGTCAAGCGTTAACGCAAGCTAAAAATCAGTTGCAATTCAGTGCCGCATTAAAGCAGTTGAGCACGGACTTAAAAGTCGAACAAAGCAAGAAGCTTAACGACTTGTAAGTGGTTTCGCCAGGTTCGGTGTTTGCTGCTGGGTGGCAAACACCGGACCTGGCAAATTTTTATCGCGGTAGCATTATGGGTATCCTATTTAACATAATATACATTATGCGAAGTTATGTAGGTCTTGCAAATAGGCACTTTTAAGCTAATATTCATCTGCGGCTTAACACGGCGTGACGCTATGCGGATATAGCGCCTAGAGCGGTCAATGCCGCATCATAATCCGGTTCCTTGGTTAATTCGTCGACCAGCTGCGTGTAACGAACGATATTATGGACATCGATGATAATGACTGCCCGAGCCATCAGGCCTTTGAGTATGCTCTCTGTAAGCAGTACACCATAGTCCTTGGCAAAGCTGGAACGAAATGCTGACAAAGCCAAAACATCGCGCACCCCTTCGGTTTGGCAAAAACGGGATTGCGCAAACGGCAAGTCTTGGGAAATGAGTAAAATCTGCGTATCGGGATAATGGCTGGCTTTGAGATTGAATTTACGCGCTTGAGCTGCACAAACCGGCGTATCAAGGCTGGGCAGGATGCTGAGCAGTTTGATCTTACCGGTAAAATCATCCAGCGTTTTTTCATGCAAGTGATGGTCAACTAAGGTGAATTGCGGTGCTTGGGTGTTGATGTCAGGCAATTCGCCGGAAGTCTGTACTGTTTTGCCCTGAAAAGAAAGTTGTGCCATGTTATTGAATGTAAGGTCGGTTTATGAAAAATTGCTTGCCCACGTCTTTGCCAGCGATGGTAACCGGTAATGCCTCATGGGGCTGAATATAAGCTAGAATGTTAAACTAAAGTATAAGATCGAATACCTTTTTTCCCCATACCCAAGCGATCGAGAATGCGTTTCTTAACTTCCTCAAAAAAGAAAGCCAGCCCAGATCCTAAGGCCGCATGTCACAGTATAGGCGAGCCTATCAGACTGGAAACGTTGCAGAAACTGATTCCCATCCGAACGCTTACCGAAGAAGAGCTTATAGCGTTTGCCACAGAGCGTTGCGCAGAACATTATCCAGCCGGTTCAATCATAGCTCAATCCGGTGATTGTTCGGATGCGGCCTGTTATTTACTGTCCGGTGAAGTGGAAATAGCTGACAACACCGGACAAAATTATCGCGTTAAGGCCGATACACCCAAAGCATGCTTCCCGTTGGCCAGCGGCGATCGGCACATGGTTGCCATCACAGCAACAAAAAACGCGCAAATCTTAAAAGTGTCGCATCGTATCATGCGCTCTGCCAATTTTGCCTCCAGAGATGCGCATGAATGCGCTATCACGATACCGGAAACACTAAAGGAAAGCCCGTTGGTGACTGGATTTATGGACTTGTTCCAACAGGAAAAAATTGACATCCCTACCCTGCCTGATATCGCGTTGCGCTTGCGCTCTGCCATGCGCGAAGATATTGGCATTGCCGATGCGGTCAAAATCATACAACTGGATCCTGTCATTGCCGCTAAATTGATCAAGGTCGCAAACTGTCCCCTGTATCTTTCCAAAATGCCCGCCAAGTCTTGCCTGGAGGCCATTAACAGGATTGGTTTGCGGGCAACCCATACTTTGGTACAGCTGTTAACGCTTAAGCAAATTTTCAAATCATCATCGCCAACGCTCAGTCAACTACTCAACAAACTTTGGCAGCGCAGTATTTTTATATCCTGTATCGCCTATGTTCTGGCCGAACATACCGGCAAGATTCCACCTGACGAAGCCTTGATGGCTGGTTTGATCACTGATATTGGTGTCATTCCATTGGTTAATTTTGCCGCGAATTTGCCCAAGGAGTATGTTGATACCCATGAACTGACTCAGGCGATCAGCGCCCTCAAAGGCCCGGTTGGTGTGCATATTCTTAAGTGCTGGGCTTTTTCTGACGATATGATCAATATTCCGCTTAATGCGCAAGACTGGTTCCATTATAGTGGCCCGCAGTTAAGTCTGACCGATATTGTCGTGTTAGCACGTCTGCACAGTAAAATCGGCACCAAAACCATGGCACAATTGCCGGCGATTTCATCGATTCCTGCGGCGGCAAAACTGGTCTCCATCGAACTGTCTCCTGATTGTTCGCTACAAATCCTGCATGAAGCTAAAGAACGCATTCATCAAGCCACACGAGACTTCAGCGCCTAAGTTTATGTTCAATAAATTATTCGGATTGTTACGTCCTTCGTCGGCCCCCAACCGGCCACAAGACGCAGACTCACCCACACTTCCAGTCGGTGCTGCCTCGGTAAAGCCCCCGATTGCGCTGTTACGGCAACGGGTGCCGTTGAACGAATTGCCCTTTGATCAATTACAGCGACTCACTTGTTATACGGTCAATTATCAGGCCGGCCAGACACTCTATCAGCGCGATAGTGCTTGTGAGCACTATCTATACCTGATTAAAGGCCGTGTTTATCTGGAAAGCCAGACGGGCTCAGGGCTTTCCATGGAAGCGGATTCATTACGCGCCCATTACCCTTTGGCAACAGAACAGACACATTTTTGGCAGGCCATAGCCGAAACGCCGGTACAAGTCTTGTTTATCAGCCGCGAGAAAGTCAGTCTTACTCAAGACACGCCGGTTCATCCCGAGCATTGGCCGGTCTCTGAGGCTGTGGCGGAAAGTGATTTTTATCAGTCATTGCTAAATGCCTTGCAGCGCAATCAGATTGAGCTTCCCCGCATTCCAGATGTCGCCATCAAAGTCAGACAAGCCGCAGCTCACGATGCCAGTGTTGGCGCAATTGCCAAAATCATCAACCTGGACCCTGGTCTAAGCGCCAGCTTGCTACATATTGTCAACAGTCCTTTGTACCGAGCGGTCAAGCCTATGACCCGCTGTTTGGATGCGGTCAATCGCCTGGGCATCGATGCGACACGCAATCTAGTCACTTCCCTGAGCCTTAAATCCCTGTTCAACCATCAACAACCTGCACTAAGACAACACCTCCAAAAAACCTGGCTTACCAGCATCCAGACAGCCAGCATTGCTCACGTCTTGGCGCATAATCTGCACATGCCAGGGCTAGACCCCGACGAAGCCTTGTTGGCAGGGTTGTTACATAATATTGGCAATTTGCCTTTGCTGACGCACGCACAACAGCATGTTAAAACAGAACATGACACCAAAATACTGGAACAAGCATTACGAGAACTCAGTGGGCCTTTAGGGTCTTATATTCTGCACGATTGGCATTTTCCTGACGTTATCGGCGAGGTTCCCACTGCTTGTGCCAGCTGGTTTGGCAGTAGCTCCGACACCTTGAATTTAGTCGATATCGTCACGTTATCCCGCTATCATCAGCGCTTACAAGGAAAAGGCGCCGAGCCTTTGCCATTGCTGAATACCCTGCCCTGCTTTCAAAAATTACCCAGCCATAGCTTGACCCCTGAATTATCTTTGCTCATCATCAAAGACAGTGAACAAGATATTGCAGCGACATTAGCCCTGTTTCGGAATTGATCATGTTTTCCTTAAAAAAACTGTTTCAGCCTCATCATCAAGCTACACAGAAATCGGACCAGCAAAACAATGCACAGGATATGCCAACGCCAACATCGCGAGCGCGAAATCTGTCTTTCACGCGTTTGCCTGATGCGGTATTAAAACAATTTCCACCGATTCGGGAATTAGACTCTGAAAGCTTGCGTTTATTGAACTATCAGGTTGAGGAAGCACCGCCGCACATTGAATTGTTTCAACTCGACCAAATCTGTGATGGCGTTTATTATCTGCTCTCAGGCAAGGTGACGCTGCAAGCTGAAGACACACCGCCTTACACCATTGAGGCGGATGATTTGCGCGCCCACCTGCCACTGAACAGTGGTCCTGTGTTTACCACAACGGCCACAACAGAAGCGCCTTCCCGCATTTTGATTGTCGAACCCGAACTGCTACAAATCTGGAATAAACAATGTCGTGTGCGGATGGCTGAGGCGGATACTGAAATTTTAGAAGTTCCCGAACAGCTTGGTAATGACTTCCTGGAAAGTTTTGCCCAAAGCTACCGCGACAAAAAACTGGTACTCCCTTCATTGCCAACGGTGGCGGTCAAACTGAAACAAGCCATGCAGAGTGACGATGTTGACATTGCCACTGCGGTAGAAATCATTCAGGTGGATCCTGCCATTGCCGCCAAGTTGATCCAGGTCGCCAACAGTCCCTTATACGCGCCAATCAATCCAATTACTAACTGCATGGAAGCGGTTACCCGTCTAGGCTTAAACGCCACTCGGAACTTAGTGTTAGGATTGGGCTTAAAGCAAATGTTTCACAGCCAACAACCTATGTTGATGCAGAAAATGAACAAACTCTGGCAAGACAGTGTGTATTTATCCACATTGGCGTTTGTCTTGGCCGAACACAGTCAGCAAATCAACCCGGATGATGCTTTGCTGGCGGGTCTGGTTGCCGATATTGGTATCATCCCGATTATTCACTATGCCGAACAACATCCAAATCTGGATGATCATGCCTTACAACAGTTAACCGAGACGTTAGGCGGTGCGGTAGGCATGCTGGTACTAAAAACACTGGGATTCTCGGCTGACTTACAAGTCGTTCCTGAAATGATCGATAACTGGTTTCACGAGCAGGATGCGTCGTTACAACTGATGGATATTTTGCTTTTAGCGCGTCTGCATCAAAAGCTTGGTCAGGCAGGTTTGCCGATGATTCACACCATTCCTGCCTTTGCCAAACTCAAAGATCAGCGTTTAACGCCCGAGTTTTCCTTATTTTTAATTCAACAGTCGCAGCACCGTATTCAGGCGGCTCTTAAAACCTTAATTTAACATGGATAATCCGCTACTAGACCCAGCCACCCTGCCCCGTTTCTCTGCTATCAAGCCCGAACATGCCGAACCTGCCATTGACCGGCTTATCTTAGACGCGCGGAACACCGTTAAACAAACCCTGGCCGCGGAAAATTTTGACTATGCCACGCTGGTCACGCCCATTGCCCTGGCGGAACAAAAACTCCATCAGGCCTGGTCGATCATCGGCCATTTACATGCGGTCAGCAATAGCCCGGACTGGCGCGACGCCTATGGCGCATGTTTGCCTAAACTCACCGAATACCATACTGAAATCGGGCAAAACCAGGCGTTATTTCACGCTTATCAGCAGCTTAAAAACAGCGTATCTTTTGCCGAGCTCGATCAAGCCCAGCAAAAAGTCATCAGCAATGCCTTGCGCGATTTCCGTTTATCCGGCGTCGACTTGCCGCCCAAGCAGCAACAGCGTTATAAAGCCATTGCCCAACAATTGGCCGAATTAAGTCACCGTTACGAGCAAAACCTGCTCGATGCCACCCAAGCCTGGGACAAAACATTCACCGATGCTACAGCACTGGCCGGCCTGCCCGAGGCTGAACTGAACCAGGCCCAGCAAAGCGCCGTCGAAGCTGGCCAGTCAGGTTACCGGATCACCTTGCAATTTCCTTCCTATATCGCGGTGATGACCTATGCCGATGACCGGGCGCTGCGCGAGGAAGTTTATTATGCCTTCAACACCCGCGCCTCCGAACAAGGCCCTCATGCCGGGAAATGGGATAACAGCGAGGTCATGGAAGAAATCCTTAGCCTGCGTCACGAACTCGCGCAATTGCTTGAGTTCAGCGACTATGCCGAGCTGTCATTGGCCACCAAAATGGCCGAATCGGTGGCCAAGGTTGGTGAATTTCTCGAAGACTTGGGCGCGCGCAGCCGACCTCAAGCTCAGCGTGAACTGAGTGAGCTGGCTGAATTTGGCCGTGAGCTTGGCATAGCCACTTTACAACCCTGGGATGTGGCTTATCTTTCCGAGAAGCTCAAGCAACAACGCTTTGGTCTGTCCCAAGAAGAGCTGAAACCGTATTTCCCGGTCGATCGCGTGGAAGCAGGCTTGTTCAAGCTGGTACAGCGTTTGTTTGATGTCCGTATTGAACCGGTTACCGAGGTCGATACCTGGCATCCTGCCGTGCGCTGTTATCGCATTGTCGATGCCAAGGGTCAGGAACGGGGGCTTTTTTATACCGACTGGTATGCCCGGCGCGACAAACGCGGCGGCGCCTGGATGGACGGCTTGGTCGACCGCCATGTGCGCGATGGCCAATTGCACAGCCCGATTGCCTTTCTGACCGGCAACTTTACCCCGCCGGAAGGCGATCAGCCGGTGCTGTTGACGCACGATGAAGTCACCACCTTGTTTCATGAATTCGGCCACGGCCTGCAACATCTGTTGACCCAGGTGGACGAGCCCGGTGTCGCCGGTATTAACGGGGTGGCATGGGATGCGGTGGAATTGCCCAGTCAATTCATGGAGAACTGGTGCTGGGAGCGTGAATCGCTGGATATGATCGCAGGTCATTATCAAACCGGCGCCAAATTGCCAGATGCGTTGTTCGACAAACTGCTGGCCAGCAAGCATTTTCAAAGCGCCATGGCCATGGTGCGTCAATTGGAGTTTGCCTTGTTCGATCTGTATCTGCACCGGGATTTCGACCCGGACCAAGGCGGGCGCATTCGGCAAACTCTGGAGCGTGCTCGGCAACAGGTCGCGGTGATCATGCCACCGGACTGGAACCGTTTCGCCCATGGTTTCGCGCATATTTTCGCCGGCGGCTATGCGGCCGGTTACTACAGCTACAAATGGGCGGAAGTGTTGTCCAGCGATGCGTTTGCGCTGTTTGAAGAGCACGGCTTGTTTGATCGCGACACCGGGCAACGCTTTCTGGCCACGGTACTGGAATCCGGCGGAAGCGAGGACGCGCTGGCCGTATTCAAAGCATTCCGAGGCCGAGAGCCCGAGCTTACCGCCCTGCTCCGCCATAGCGGTATCGCGGCATGATATATCACGATTTGCGCGACTTTATCGAACAACTGGAACGCTTAGGTGAACTGAAACGGGTGCATTATCCGGCCGACCCGGTGCTGGAAATCACCGAAATCTGCGACCGCACTTTAAACCAACAAGGCCCGGCGCTGTTGTTTGAAAACCCCAAAGGTTACCACATTCCGCTGCTGGGTAATTTGTTCGGCACGCCGAGACGGGTGGCGTTGGGCATGGGCGCCGAATCGGTGACCGCGCTTCGGGAAATCGGTGAATTGTTAGCGTATTTGAAAGAGCCGGAACCGCCCAAGGGTTTTCGCGATGCCCTGGATAAATTGCCGAAGTACAAGCAAGTGCTGAACATGGCGCCGAAAAAAGTCAAACAGCCTTTGTGTCAACAGGAAATCCTGCGCGGCTCGGAAATCGATCTGACCCGCTACCCGATTCAAACCTGCTGGCCGGACGATGCCGGGCCGCTGATTACCTGGCCGCTGGTGATTACCAAAGGGCCGAACAAAGACCGGCAAAATTTGGGCATTTACCGGCAGCAAGTGATCGCCCCGAACAAAACCATCATGCGTTGGCTGGCGCATCGCGGTGGCGCGCTGGATTTTCTGGAGTGGCAAAAAACGCATCCCGGCGAACCGTTCCCCATCGCCGTTGCCCTGGGTGCCGACCCGGCAACCATTCTGGGCGCGGTGACGCCGGTTCCCGATGCCTTGTCGGAATACGCCTTCGCCGGCTTGCTACGCGGCCGTAAAACCGAACTGGCCGATTGTTTGTTATCCGATTTGCAGGTTCCAGCCAGCGCCGAAATTATTCTGGAAGGTTTTCTTTACCCGGGTGAGACCGCCCCGGAAGGCCCGTTTGGCGACCACACCGGTTATTACAATGAAGTCGATGACTTTCCGGTATTTACCATCGAAGCCATCACCCAACGCCATCAGCCGATTTACCACAGCACTTACACCGGTAAACCGCCTGATGAGCCGGCCATCCTGGGCGTGGCTTTGAATGAAGTGTTCGTGCCAATTTTGCGCAAGCAATTTCCGGAAATCACCGACTTTTACCTACCGCCGGAAGGCTGTTCCTATCGGCTGGCGGTGATCAGCATCAAGAAACAATATCCAGGCCATGCCAAGCGGGTGATGCTGGGGCTGTGGTCGTTTTTGCGCCAATTCATGTACACCAAGTTCGTCATCGTGGTCGATGACGATATCGATGTTCGGCAATGGAAAGATGTGATCTGGGCCATGACCACGCGCATGGATCCGACCCGCGACACCACGTTGCTGGACAACACGCCCATCGATTATCTGGACTTTGCCTCCCCGGTTTCCGGCTTGGGGTCGAAAATGGGCCTGGACGCGACCCACAAATGGTCAGGTGAAACCAACCGGGAATGGGGCCGGGCCATTGTCATGGACCCGACCGTGAAAGCGAAAGTCGATCAGGTATTCGACGATTTATTTTAATATTCAACCTGAATCACATTGACGTCGTTCCAGATGCCATCAAAGAAATCCTGATCGAGCTTAGGCATGCCTTGGCTGATCCAATCAACAATGCGCGCCGCGACATCAGGATATGTGATGCGCACCGCATGCGGTGTGTTCAGCCATTTTTCAATAAGCTTCCTATCAAAATCATACATGGTTTGCCCATAACTCAGCTCTTTTAAGGCTTCGGCATTGGAAATCTGCTCCATTTGCGCATGTAACGGTTTGGCCAAGATTTTCTTGCCCAATTGCAACGCTTCGCTGGCCAGCTCAAAGCCCGCATTACTGATAATCCCGGCGCTGTCGTACAAATCCTTCTGAAAACCGTCCCGCGACAAAGGATTGCATTGAATATGTGCATGCGGTGACACCACCACATTGGGCGCATAAATGTGAAACTCAAAGTCCCGGTATGGCGCAAACATTTCAATGACTTCCGCCGTGTCTTCAAAGGGCAGATAGACCACGATTTTATTGGCTTGCACACGTTTCGGAACATCAGGCGTTTCGATAATCGGTGGCAGAATTGGCTGTCCGAAATGATGCCAATGCAAACCCAAACCTTGACTGACCGGCGCGAAATTTTTCATCACCAGATCAGCTAACGGGTCAGAGCCTTTTTTCGGAATGTTCGTGCTAAACGCATATTGATGACCAATCCCCAGCACCTGTTGCTTCTGTTTGCGTCCGGCCCACGAGGTAACCGGCTCGAAATCGCTGATCACCAAATCGTAACCAGATAAATCCAGGGCATTGATATCACTTAAAAATTTTCTGGGATGTGATTTCAATAAGGTACCCAGATAATTGACCTTACCTTTCTGAGTGTCAAAAGTCAGGCCGGTGCGACATTGATAATCGCCAAACACCGCCATATCGAAATACTTGTCTTCAGGTCTTCCGGAAAACAAAAACTG
Organism: Methylococcales bacterium; assembly: GCA_032251045.1. Taxonomy (GTDB): domain Bacteria; phylum Pseudomonadota; class Gammaproteobacteria; order Methylococcales; family Methylomonadaceae; genus JAVVEW01. The sequence continues at coordinate 30,012 of JAVVEW010000018.1, read as the reverse complement.
AACGGCAAAGCCCTGGCGATTAAGTGCGTCTGCCATGACTCTGGCGCGGGTAATATGACCATTGCCCGTACCTTGAACGCCATAGAATATTTTCATACCAATAAATTTAATGAAAGTAATGCCAAACTCGACCCCATCACCGCACCAATCAATACATCGGTGGGAAAATGCACACCTAAAAGAATACGCGAAACACCGATTAAACTCGCCCAGACCAGCAGAGACCAGAGCATAAAAGGAAAGAAAAAGCTCATTAACGTCGCCACCATGAATGCGGCCGAGGTATGTCCCGACGGAAAACTGAATTGGTCGGACGGTTTGATGACGCTGATAAAATCGTTCAAAGCCTGTTGCGGTCGATTGCGCTTGAAGCTGTTCTTCATCAGCCAATACAGACTGCGTTCGATGACAAATGCCAAAGCCAGCGTTTTCACCAGCAAGCTATCGAAACCCGCCAGCCAGCCGTAACCCAGGCCGACGGCCACATACAAATAGCCATCCCCTGTTCTGGAAATAGTCCGGGCCAGATGGATCAGCTCACGATGAAACTTGACGTGATTCAGCCAATAAAAAAGCGTCACATCGCATTGGTGAATCGTAGATAACAAGCGCATAACCGCCTCCAGACAAACAAGTAGACTGAACGGTCAAAGTAATGCGTTTACATGACAGCTAAATGAAAATTGCTTGAAGCTTTGATGACAGAAAAATATCCTGCACGCCGTCAGCGTGGAGTTGCAGCCTGGCAAGGCAACAAAAGAGTATCATCAGCCCAGGTCACAGGGCCTTGATAATGCGCCAGAATGAGCGGTAATGACTCGGCTTTGGCACGCAAACTGCGCCGCATCAAATGACTTAACAGCAAATGTTTGACCTTGGCTTCGGCGGCTATCTGGCCAATCACTGACGGCGGCATGTGAAGATGCCGGGCTGTGCCCGAGGCAGCTTCTGGTATCGCATGGTGCGCTATTAAAAGATCACTATCTTTCGCCAACTCGGCCAGTGTATGCTCCCGGTCGCTGGTGTCGCCGGTAAAAGTCATTGTGCAATCATCAATTTTCAACCGCCAGGCCAGTGCCGGAATCGGGCCATGGTGTACCGGCCAGGCGGTTGCCCGGATATCCGGTGCGATGGTCACGGTCATGGCCTTGTCGATCGTATAGGGGCGCAGATGATACGCGCTGGCACTGTTACCATCCAGATAATCGTTCAGATAGGCAAATGCGCCGGAAGTGCCGAATAAACGCGCCATAAACTGTTCGGTATCGGGCATGAGATGATTGCCGTAAGGGCCATAGACCGGCAAATCCCGTTGCCGCTCGGTAAAATAGCCAGCTTTGATAAAGCTCGGCAAATCGGCGCTGTGATCGACGTGGAAATGGCTGAACAATACCGCGTCTAAATCCTCAAAACGGGCTTTAGCTTGGGCAAAGCGCAACTGACTGCCCGGCCCGGTATCGATGAGCAGGCGCGCTTTATCATCAACCCAAATCAGATAACTGCTACCGGCCCTCTGGCCATCGAGTTCAGGGCCACCCGAGCCTAGTATTTGCAAGTTAACGTGCCCGGCGGTGGCTATATTGGCGCACAGCAACAACCATGCAGCTAAACGCCCTTGGTTTCGTTGTTTCATGGCAAAAACTCCTGATGGAAAACAATTATTTTTTTTACGATATTCGGAACCTTAAGATAACGCGGTCCAGGAACGCACGTAACCCCCTGATGAAGCCGTGACGGCATTCTTTGCCACCGTCATATCACCAGAACGCCTCTAAAAGTGATGGCTATCTCAAATTGAAAATGACTGCCTGGTCAGGGTAAAGTCTTAGCAAACTGCCGCTTATGCACACGCGTTATGGCAGACTCACTGCACGCTCATCTAACTACCTGATTTTGCTTAAACTATAGTGTAAGTTATTGAAACGAAATAGCATTCAAGATGCTGCATGATTTTTGGGCAATTTGAGCTAAGCGCTTAAAGTTAGGCCGATTTAGCGATCAAAAAACACGTTATCCACCGAGTTATCCACAGCGTTTGTGGAAAAACCCGAACCGGCCGAATGGATCTCCCGGTCGGCTGCCCGCCAACAAGCGTACATCAACAAAAACTGGTATCATTAACGACAATTCTAACCCGTAAGAGACCCCAGGCATGTCGGAAACTGATCTTCCAAAAACTGAAAGCTACCGAGGGCTATATACGACGATCGGCATTTTAGTCGGATTATATGTTGTGGCCGTTTTCGTGCTGGCCATCTGGTGGAGCCAGGAACCTGCGCCTTTCAACGTGTACGATGAAGCTGTTAAACGGCTTAAAGTCACCCAGACTGAAAAAATGCCAGTAGGTTACACCTACGCCAACACCCTGGCCCATATCGCCGAAGTCATTCTGTATAAGCCCGGAGGTTATCTGAGCAACGATGTTGCCCCACCGGGTGTTCTTCTTGACAACATACCTAACTGGGAGCTGGGCGCATTAGTGATGCTGCGCGATGCCACCACCGCCTTACGTAACCATTTTGCCCGTGATCAATCGCAATCTGCCGAAGACCCTGACCTGGCCAAGGCCGAACCTTATTTTTACTACGAACGTAATTCCTGGGCCTTGCCATCGACCGAAGCCGAATATAGCAAAGGTATCGAGGCCCTGCACCGTTACATGGGGCGGTTGCAGGATGAAAAGGCTAGAGTCCCGGCAAATTTTTTTGTGCGTGCCGATAACTTGTGGCAATACATCGAAATTGTCATTAAACGTTTGGGCGGGCTATCCACCCGCCTGACTGCCAGCACCCTGCTGGAAGGTGAAAATCGTATTCTGGCCCCGGGCGTGTTCGAAGACCCGAGGCAACTGGGAGAACAAGAGCGCAGTATTATGGAAGAAAATCAAACACGCAGCTTAAAACGCACCACTTTCTTCCAGATTGACGATATTTTTTACGAAGCGCGTGGCGCCAGTTGGGCGCTTTTACACATTTTGAAAGCAACCGAACATGACTTCCAAAGTATTTTGTTCGATAAGCGAGCGATGAACACCGTTGATATCATCATTAGCTCGATGGAGCGCTCCTTAGGGCCGGTTTTAAGTCCCTTGTTTATCCTCAATGGTACCGGCTATGGTCTGTTTGCCAACTACTCACTGACCATGGCCAACTACATCGCACGCGCAAACGCCGCCGCCCTGGACTTGCGCGACTTAATGAACCGAGGCTGATATGTCGGACGTAATTAACGAAAATCTGAAAAAAACCGCCACCTGGAAAAGAATTATCTTTATTCTGGTCTTTGCAGTCATTGCCAGCCTGGTCAGGCTGGTTCTGTGGCTGGTGGTGTTCTTGCAGGTAGCCTCGGCCTTGCTAACCGCCAGTCCAAATTATAACCTCACACAGTTTGGTCGACAATTATCGGAATATCTCTATCAAATCTGGTTATTTTTAACCTATAACACCGACTCACCGCCCTTCCCTTTCAGCGATTGGAATTTATCCGACCCTGACCAGCCTGATCATGGCGTGGTCATAGATGGCTCGCCTGATAACCCAAAGTAACCGTTCCCGGAGTTAACGCTAAAGTCAGGTCAATCAGGCCAGACGGAGCGTGTCCAACATTGTGTTAAGCAACCGCCTCCCCTTTCCCAACAGGGATGAGGGAGATTTAGCTCTAGGCTGTGAACGGTTACTATCCCCATCGTATAGTTCGCTACCGTCAAAGGACGCCGTGAATACGTCCGTGTAGGCTCTGTGCCAGCATCCTAGCCTTTGCCGAACACCCCAGGCCTCCTTAGGGTCTGCCGAAAATTGAAGTGTGAAGGGTATCACTCAAACCGCAGGCACAATCTGACACGCAGCCGAAGTGCTAATGCACAAACAGCTGCTGCGCCTGCAACGCCTGACTCTGTGTTTCAACCAGCTGTCCTGCGCGTAATTCAATAAATAACGCCGCCAATCCCAACTGATTGGCAATGGCCAGTCCCCGCTCGGCACCCAAGCACAACAAAGCGGTTGACCAGGCATCGGCACGAACCGGGTCCGGGTCGATGACCGTGGTCAATACCGTCTCATGCGTCACCGGTTTGCCCGTACGCGCATCGAGAATATGGCTGTATTGTGCGCCATCATGCGCAAAAAAATGCCGATACGTACCTGAAGTCATCACGGCCAAAGCCCGATCACTGGGCATAGCCAGAATTTTATGCAGCTTTTGTTCATCCGGCAGAGGACGCTCGATGGCAATACGCCAGGGCTGACCGTCAGGCTTTCTTCCGTGCGTGACCAACTCACCACCGATCTCTACCAGGTAATTATCAATACCTAACGTTTCCATCAGCTGAGCGATTGCAGCGACACTATAGCCTTGCGCGATGGAAGAAACATCGAGATGCACGTCCGTATGATTTTTCTGCAGCACGGTGTCATCGATCACAGTGAGCTTATCCATGCCCACTTGTTGCAGTACTTGGTTCAGCGTGGTCTCATCGGGAACTTGTAACTGATCATCAAAAAAGCCCCACAACTTGAATAAAGGCCGAATCGTCAGATCATAACAACCCTCGCTTTGCTGATAGGTTTGTTGTGCTTGTCGCACCAGTTGTACCAATGATGCTGGTACAGCATGGGCTTTGCCACCGGCAGAACGATTGAACTGTTCGATGTCGGAATCTTCCCGATAATTGGACAAGGTTCGATCAATTTCAGCAAAACGCGCTTCAACTTGTTGATGCAGATGCACGGCATCGACGGGCGCTTCCTGCCAATAACTGATGTGATAGCTGGTACCCTGGGTATAACCTTGCAATTTTTCCACTTGTGGCTGACTACAAGCCGCCAACAATGTCATCAATACTAACACCCACGCCTTCGGCATGACTTAAGCTCCTTGTTGCTGAATAATTAAAAAACCGGTGTAACCCACAAATGACGCTAGCAATAATGCCCCCTCCCAGCGGTTGATAACACCTTCACGACCTTTACCATAACCAAACACAAACACCGCCAAGGTTAACCCGACCATGAAAGGCCAATCCCGACTCAGTGCTTCCGGTGGAACCTCGATAGGCTCGATAACGCCTGCCAGACCAATCACCGCCAGGGTATTGAACAGGTTCGAACCAACCACATTGCCTACGGCAATATCGTTCTCACCTTTTCGGGTTGCAGCGATCGAGGCGGCCAGCTCAGGTAAGGACGTACCAATGGCAACGACCGTCAGGCCGATAATCAAGTCACTGACACCAAAAAGCTGGGCGATCGTGACCGCCCCCCAAACCAATAAACGCGAACTGCCAATTAACAGCAGCAGCCCTAAAACTAACCAGGCCGCTGCCCATTTCGGCGATCTATCAAGTCGGGCCAGCTGCTGATTAACTTCTTCAGTCAACGTGTCTGCATGATTGCCGCGGCCCCTCACCACGCTCCAGAGCATTACGCCAGCAAAAACAATCAATAAGCCTGCGGCATCCCATTGGGATAAAATGCCGTCATAAATCTGCCACAGCACCAGCACCGTTACCACCGCCAGGATGGGTAGCTCACGGCGAATAACCTGCGAATGCACGGGTACAGGCTTAAGCAACGCGACAACGCCCAGAATTAAAGCGATATTGGCGATATTGGAGCCAAAGGCATTGCCTAACGCCAACGCGGGACGGCCCTCCACAGCTGAAATGACTGAAACGGTTAACTCAGGCGCGGAGGTACCAAACCCCAGAATCACCATCCCGATCAGCAAGGTGGATACGCCAAAATGATGTGCCAGGGCGGCAGCGGCTTCGACAAAACGGTCGGCACTCAAAACCAATACCAGCAGGCCAATAACAATGGCGGCAATTGCAAGCAGCATGAAACACCTTCAGGTGACATTAAAGAAACAGGGCCATTTCCACAGCACAATAAAACCCGTTGTCAGCACCCAGCAAAAGGCCACGAAAACGCTGAGGTTGGTAGTTCAACCCAGGCATCTCTTTAGATCATGATGCAAACCCCTTGAGCATTTTTCTGGGAGCGCAACCATTTTGGCCGCATTGAGCGGGGGCGAGACCCCAGGCTTATTACCCTAAAGAGCGTTGGGGGCTGAATAATGACACCTTTAAGGTTAACCTCGTAAACAGTTACATCAGGCACGCTGACGGCTTGATGTATATTTTACACCTTTGCACCATCGGTAACGATGAACGATAAAAACAGCGAAAAAGCGATTGACGCCAGCATTCAGCCACTGCCTGACTTTCATAGCAAGCATCGCCAATGACGCGACTGGCGTTTAATTTTCAACAATGATCTGGTATATTCAAAGATTAAATCAAGCGTTAGCGAATTTTTTAAGCGAAAACGCCTGGTATAGAAAAAATAAATTAACCAGTTTGGAGGGGATATGGCTGAAGTTATTTTCGTATTGACAACTATTTTTGTCGCGTATGTGGTCTATGCAGTATCGGCTGACCAATACGCAGACATTAAATCCATGCGCACTCAACGTGCGCCTACGCCTAAGGCGTCACCCGCACCTGCTCAGCCTGAAACTACAACCCGCTCCGCCCCGGCAGCCGCTGAGGCTACTACGACCAGCCCTGCCTCCACCCGAAATCAAATTAAAAATCCGCATACCGGAGAACTCGCTTCCATTCCGAACAATTACCGTTTTGCCAAGCGTTGGATCAAAGATGCCTTGGTCAGTGAAGGCTTACTGGACAAGGTTTACAAAACCCGCGAATTGGACGACGCTGTCAACGCCAACATCAAAACGGCTCTGGAACAACTCGCCGCGCTGGAAAAATATCAAGCCTGACAGCAAATTATGCTTGACCTTATGCAAAGCGATAGTGCTGTTACGCAAGCTCTGCAGGGTCAACATCGATACTGCACCGCACTGCCCTGTGCGGCTGCTGGCTTAACCAACGCTCAAGCCGTGCCAGCTGTTCATGCAAGCCGGCACGATTCATACTGTGCAACACTAACTGCGCACGGTATCGACCGGCCTGTTTTGCGCGTGGCGCTGGCGCTGGCCCCCGCCATTGTTCAGTCTCCGTAGCCGGGACAGCAGCCTTTAGTCGTTCCAGAAAAGCCAGGGCAAGCTCTACCTTATGCGCTTCGGCGCGGATCAAGGCAAGAAAACTGAAAGGGGGCAACCCGGCCTGTTGGCGTTCTTGCAGCAGCCACTCCAGCGCCGCCCGATAGCCCTGCCCCACTAACCGCGTCAGCAACGGATGTTCCGGCTGGCGCGTTTGTAAAATAACCTCACCACGCTTGGCATCGCGCCCGGCTCGGCCGGCTACCTGCACGATCAGCTGAGCTAAACGTTCTGCAGCCATAAAATCCACACTGAACAGGCCGCTGTCCACATCCAGCAACGCCGCCAGAGTCACATTGGGAAAATGATGGCCTTTGGCCAGCATTTGCGTACCCAGGATAATCTGCGTATCACCTTGATGAATTTGTGTTAGTTGCAGCTCCAGCGCGCCTTTGCGCCGCGTGCTGTCGCGATCGATCCGTACCACCGAGGTATCGGGAAACAACTCGGCCAAACCTTGCTCAACTTGCTGAATCCCCAGCCCCAGTGTGATCAAGGCTGGACTGGCGCAGTCAGGGCAATGTTCAGGCACCCGGCGTTGGTATTGACAATGATGACAACGCACCCGGCCGACCTTGGCATGTACCACCAGATTGGCATCACAGCCCGGGCAATTCGCCACCCAGCCACAGCTGTGGCACATTAACGTGGGCGCAAAGCCACGTCGATTGAGAAACAACAAGACCTGCTCACCTCGGGCCAGTACGGCGCGCATCGCCGCCAATAAGGCTTCGGACAAACCGTGATGCACGCGCTTAGCGCGAATATCCAGCAAAGTCATCTTCGGCAGCTGTGCCTGACCTGTGCGCTGCGCCAGATAATAATGCTGATAGCGCCCACAACTCACATTAAACCAGCTACTCAGCGACGGCGTCGCCGTACCCAACACAACCGGGATGCCAAGACGGCGGGCGCGAGCCACCGCCAAATCGCGGGCGGAGAAGCGAAAGCCTTCGTGTTGTTTGTAAGAGGCATCATGTTCTTCATCGAGAATCAGCAAACCGGGGCGCGGCATGGGTGTAAACAGCGCCGAGCGCGTGCCTAATAGCAGCGCCGCCTGTCCTGAGCACATTGCCTGCCAAGCGGTCAAGCGAGCCTTAGCGGTCATTCTGGAATGCGAAATCACCAATGGCACCTGCAAGCGAGCGCGAAAACGCTGTTCTAATTGCGGCGTTAGATTGATTTCCGGCACCAGCACCAAAACTTGCTTGCCCCGTGCCAGCGCCGCACCAATGACGTGCAGATAGACTTCGGTTTTACCGCTGCCGGTAATGCCCTCTAGCAAACAAGGTTGAAAGCCGCCTAAACCACTGATTATGCCTTCGATAGCCTGCTGTTGTTCGCTGTTTGGCACAAAATCGGCGCGGGCCAAGGCGTCGGTGCCACGCCAACAAAACGCCGGCGTCTGCCGCAATTCAAGATAATCTTTGTCAAGCAGGGCTTGCAATGCGCTTACTGAGTGACCTTCCGGCAGCACCGACTCGCCAACCCAATCATTCTGAGTCTGGAAATACCGCCACAACGCCTGCTGTTTTGGCGCCCGGCGCAAGCTGGACTCGGCTGCTTTGCCTGTCACAGATAAGCGATATTGACTTGTTTTCGCTAATGGCCTGAGCGGCTGACCTTGCCTTAACAGCACCGGCAACGCCTGGGCCAACACTTCGCCTAAAGGATGATGATAGTAGCGACAGATCCAAAGCAAAAAAGCCCAGTCTTGGTCATCAAACAATGACACCTTATCCAAAGCCTCGGACACGGGCTTTAATTTGCCAGGCGCGATACTGGAAACGGTCGCTTGAGTGACCACAAAACCGGTCAAGGTTTGACGACCAAACGGTACTTTAACGCGCATACCCGGTTGGCACGCGGGCAGCGTATCCGGCCACAGGTAATCAAACAGACTATAAATCGGTACCGGCAAAGCCAGTTGAACAATATTCACAAGCAGTGGATAACTCGAAAAAAAAGCATCGGGTCGTTATGCACAAAATCTGTGGATAACCTTGTGGATCAAATTGGTAAAAAGGCTCTAAAGCGGCATCAATCGCGGCTTCTCATTAAATTGACTACTTTTCCTACAATGGACTTACAACACTAAGAATCAATAACTTAAAGGGTTTTAGCCTGCTCGGTTACGGTGTATAAAAGCATTGACCACAGAGCATGTCCATGCCTGTGCATGATGGCGCGCCAAATTGATCATTGCAACCGTCAAAGCTGTGCATAACTCTGTGGACAAGGCTTAGAAAAACCGTTTAAAGATTAATTATTACTGTTTTGTGACAATGACTTGGCAGCCAGTCTTTGTGCTAAATCGTTAAATACCCAGCAGGCGCGTTCGGCGGCGTGCGGCCATGCATCCGGGGGGCATTGATCGGCAACGGCCTCCCAGAACATTTGCCAATACTGTCGGGTTAACGCCCCATAACCGGTGAAAAAACGTATCGGCCAGTCTGGATGCTGTTGACGCAAAAAACCGGCAATGTGCTGCCCGCCCAAAGTAGAGCCTTCCAGAACATAGACTTCGCCGACAAATTCAGCAAGCGTGCTGATCTGCACCGACATCGGGTCAAGCTCAGGCAAGTGCCCGATCAAGGCCTGTAAATCTTGTTGCAACCACGGTGTTTTCCAGCGTTTGCTATCGTTCAAAGGGCTTGGATAATTGACGAGAAAGTGCTGGATGGCACGTTCATGATCACGATAAAAACCGTACATCACTTGCAACAGGCAGGTGTAATCGCTGCGCGTGGCCTCTGCGTTAAACAGATGCTTGAGTAAAGGTTTTAGCTCAAGTTTGGCATGTGCTTGAGCTGTGGCTTGGCGTAGATAGTCAGGAAAAGGCATCATAAAATTTTTTAGCGCAAAATAAACGAAAATAAAGATGCCGCAAATGGGATAACCCTGCACAGCGCCTTGACCTATGGCAGGCTTAACAAAACGTAATTATTCGCCCTCCCTCCCTGGCAGGCGCGGCCATCTTGGCCGAATTCAGTGCGGGCGAGGACGCCTGCGCTCCCAGGCTTCTTGCCCTAGGAGCGTTAGGAGCTGAATACTTATAACAAAGGAGATCGACGGTTACAAAGCAAGGGGCTTGCTTTAAGGGACTCACAACATGCGTAACAAATGCGCACGCATTTTTGTCGCCAGAATATGGTCACGCTCTTGCCAGGGACGGGCATAACCACTTTTCACTTCCACCCATTTCTCAAAGGAACGCCGTGGTGACAACATCATTGCGCCGGCTTTTTCCAAAATAGGCTTGTTTGGATTGCCCGCCCAGGTGATCTGCTGTTTCTGTTCACTGCGAAACCAGAAAAAGCGTAGCTTGCCCAGTCGTTGAATATCTAAACGCAGCGCTAACAGTCCGCTAGCGACCGCCAAAAGCGCCGGTTGCTCGGGAAATACGCACTGCAAACAATCCGTACTCCACCAGTTTTCTGGCTGTTCTTGCAGCCATTGCTTTAAGCTGGCTAAAACTTGCGGAGTTGGCGTATCGCCTACGCAAGCGTATTCATCGTCGATAATAGCGGCAAAACCGTCGGCATCGAATAACGCCATGACCGTTTCACCTTGATTTTGCAGCGCACTCAAACCATCCCGCTCGGTCAACAGAATTTGCAAGAACGTATCGGCCAGTCGCTCCATACGATCCATCAATTTCAAGCGTTCGCCATTGAAATAGCTGCTCAGGCTGACATTGTAGGTTCTGACCCAATCCTTGCATTGTTCACGCATGGTGGCCGGCATGGCTGTCGCCTCATGATGATGTCCGGAAACCAGGCCCCACAATTTTTTCTGGTAAATAATCGGCAACGAAAACGATGCCATGACGCCCATGTTGGTCATGTATTCCAGGTGCAAAGGCGATACACTGCGCAAGCGTGATTGGGATAAATCGATCGGTGCATCATCCATAGCGATGATGGGCACCGCTTGATAATCGCGATTGGGAATTGAGCGCATGGCAATTTTCAGATACAGCTTGCGCACGATTTCAGGAATATCGCTGGCCGGATAACGCAAGCCCAGATAGGTTCCCAAACCGGACTCGACTTTCTCGGCAACCACCTCGCCTGACCAGTCCGGTTGGAATTGATAAATCAACAGCCGGCTGTAGCCGGTCAACTCATAAAGTGCTTGTAATACAAAGTCATGAAAAGCGGCCAGCTCTGAAGGCTGACTGGGCGCATGCAGCAAGCGCGCCAGGTGGTTGTGATTCAATTCACGAAAATCCACGCGGTCCTGGTTTATTTCAAGTTCCAGCAACACGCCATCATCAACCCGTTGCCAGCATAAATCCAGCCACTGTTCGATTTTCAAAGCACCCGCTTGCAGTTGATGGCGTTGTTTGGTGGCGAAAAAAGCCTGATAGGCCGGTGCTAAATGCTCGAACTTAGTGACTGATTGGCCCAGCAATTGTTCAGGTTCCAACTGCAGCAGTTGCGCGACATTAGCACTGACATGGCTGATGATGTGCTGTTCGGTGATCTTGATCAGCACGCCATGCGGCTGGATGGCACCGGATAAGTGAATCGGCTCTAGCTCACAATGCTTAAGCGCCTGCTGATAGTCAGAGGATTTCATAACTTAACAACGGATAAGAAGCTGTTCGGATAATAAAACCTGTATTTGGTTGGCCGGCATCGGCCGATGATAATAATAACCTTGTACCTGGTCACAATCCAGAGCCTGCAAAACACGCAATTGTGACTCCGTTTCCACACCCTCGGCGACGACCTGTAAATCCAGCACATGCGCCATGTGAATGATGGCATCGGCAATCCCGCGATCTTTGACTTCGGTATCGATTTTGTTGATAAAACTACGGTCAACTTTCAGCTCGTCAATGGGCAGTTGTTTCAAATACGCCAGTGAAGAATAGCCGGTACCAAAATCATCGATACTGATTTTGAAACCGGCGCGTGACAATTGCACCACCCAGTCGCGGGTTTCTTCCAGACGCTCCATTAACATGCTTTCGGTAATTTCCAGCGTCAAAACCGAAGCCGGTAATTGGTGGTGTTTGATACGCTGTTGTATCTGATCAAAGAATCCTGGATCCCTAAGCTGATGCACAGACAGATTGATGGCAATCGGCGGTGTGTTTAGCCCTTGTTTGTGCCAACTTTTGATGTCATTCAAAGCCTGGTCGATCACGTACAAGCCCAGCCGATTGATCAAGCCGCATTGTTCGGCAACGGGAATAAACTGCGCCGGCGACACATACCCCATATTGGCGTCTTGCCAACGCAATAACGCCTCAGCCCCTGCCACTTGGCCATCGCGCAGGTTAATTTTAGGCTGATAATGCAAGAATAAATCGCCATGTTCCAAAGCCAGCCGCAAGCCGGTTTCCAGGGTCAGGCGCTGTAAAGCTTTCAGCTTCATTTCATCGGCAAAATACTGAAACTGGTTGCGCCCTAATTCCTTGGCGCGATACATGGCGGTATCGGCATTTTTAACCAGCGTCGTGCTGTCTTCGCCATCCTGGGGAAAGACGCTGATACCCATGCTGCATGATACATAGCAATCACGGTCATAAATATGAAACGATGCCGATAACGAATCGACAATGCGCACTGCGATAGGATTGATTTCGGAAGCATCGATATCGATCAATAAGGCGACAAATTCATCACCGCCTAAGCGCGCTAAGGTGTCAGAGCCACGCAAACAGGCCAGCAAGCGGCTGGAGGCTTGCTTGAGTAAAATATCGCCCGCATCATGCCCTAAAGCATCATTAACATTCTTAAAATTATCAAGATCGATAAATAACACCGCGATCAATTCGTTTTTACGCTTGGCCACGGCGATATGATGCTTGAGCCTGTCCATCAATAAGGTGCGATTGGGCAAACCGGTCAGATCATCATGGGTGGCCATGTGTTGAATCTGATTTTGCGAGGCTTTCATGGCTGAGATATCACTGAAAATGCCAACATAATTCAGCACATTACCAGAGCCATCATGCACGGAGCTAATGGTCAGCCACTCGGGATAATAACTGCCATCGGCGCGCCGGTTGGTGATTTCGCCTTGCCAACCGCCTGTCTCTTGAATACTCTTCCACATGATTTGGTAAAAGCTTGCATCATGTTGGCCCGATTGCAGTATGGAGGGGTTTTTGCCAATCACCTCAGCGGCCGCATAACCGGTAATTTGAGAAAATACGTCATTGACCTTCATGATATGGCCTTTAGCGTCGGTAATCATGATCGCCTCCCCTGCCCGGTCAAAAACCTTGGCCGCCATGCGCAGCTGCTCTTCTGCCTGATGCTTTTCGGTGTTGTCTATAGCTTGCAGGCAAATAGATTGCACCACGCCATGACTGTCATAAATAGGAAAATAGGTACTTTCCAGCAATACCTCGCGTGCGCCTAGGGTCAGTGCCTGGCGATTATGAATCACCTGTTGCTTTTCCATCGCCTCCAGATCGCCTTTACGCAACATCTTGGCCATTTCAGGCGCGAATATTTGTTGATCGGTATAACCGATAATGCGTTCCGTTTGTACGCCAAATAATTCAGAGAAGCGATAGTTAGCGAATTGATAACGGCCTGCCGTGTCTTTCAAAGCCACCAGATAGGGCGAATGATTGAGAATGGCCAGCAAGCGTTCTTGGGTTTCCTTCACTCGTTGATCGGCCAGAGACAGCTCGGTGTTATCGATCACAAACACCACTACGCTTTGCGACGTACCCGCGCTGTTGAGCGTGGGCGCGAGGTAAAGCTGATACACCCGGTCTTGATGAAAAGCTTGATAACGTTCCCGGCGCTGGCTGGCAATGGCTTTTTCCAGGCGCTTGTCCAGGTCTTGCAAGTAATCGGGTAAATCCAGTTGTGCCAGGGTACGGTGTTGGTAGCTACCCGGGATGTCATAAATCCGGCGTGCCGCTTTGTTGACCCGGGTCAGCGATAACCCTAGGTCAAACACCAACACCGGAAAATCAATGCTGTTGTACAGGTTTTCAAATTCGCTGTTCAATGCCGCTAATTCAGAAGACTTGAGTTGATTTTCTTCGTTAACGCTGATCAACTCCTGATTAGTTGCTTGTAACTCCTCATTAGCCGCTTCCAATTCTTCATTGGTCGCTTGCAGTTCTTCGTTAGAGGCTTGCACTTCTTCATTTAACGCCTGCATTTCTTCATTGGAGGCGGCCATTTCCTCCAAGAGTGCCTGCATCTGTACGTTTTCTATTTCGTCTCCTGCCGTGAGCATTTCATCGACGGGCTGTGCGGCCGGCGCCGGCAGCTCATTGTGAGTCTGATGCAGCGCTACCAAGTACCACTCGGCATCAGCTGGGTGCGCAACAGGATGCACCGTCATGGTCCAGACTTGAAAATCCAAACTGGCGATACGGCGAGCACGGCTGCTAGCAGACGTCTGTTGTTGGCGGACATTGTGCAGGCAGGTCAGCAATTCATTGCGAAATTCCGGGACGATGATTTGCGCCAGATTCATATCCGGTTGCCCGGTGGGCATTTCCACCAGCCCTTTGCCAGTGCCGTGCATATAAAGGATATTGAAACCCATATCAACCAAAAAAGCATATGGGGCGTAATGCTGGCGTACGGCTTCGTAGAAATGGTGTTGATAACCGCTATCCTGTTTTTTAGCAGGCAACGTCAATGGCAGACGCCCCCGTTGTGTGACTGGCAGTTTGCTGGAGCCTTCGGAACGACGCTGAAAAATGCGGGCGCGGCGATCGAGCGCGGTAAAAAAACGTTCATTCTGGCCCACATTTTCCGATTTGCCGAGAAACAACAAGCCCTCGGCATTCAGGGCAAAATGCAAGGTGTTGAGCACTTTATGTTGCAAATCCGGATTGAAATAAATCAGTACGTTGCGGCAAGACACCAAATCCACTTTCAGAAAAGGGGGGTCGCTGACAATATCCTGGCGGGCAAAGACGATGCAGTCACGTAGCCGCTTGGTTGGCTCAAAATCTTGGCCGAATTGGCGAAAATAACGTTTGATGAAGGCATCGGGGACTTCAGTCATCGCCGTGGTGCTGAAAAAGCCTCGCCTGGCGTGCGCTAAGGCGTCGTTATCAATATCGGTGGCAAACACTTGCAGGCGCAAATTGCTGTTGTGTTGATCAATATGCTCCAGGCACAGCATGGCCAGGGAATAGGCCTCTTCGCCCGTGGCGCAGCCAACCACCCAGACTCTAACTTCTTCGCCTGGATTTTTACCCGCGATCAAAACTTTGAGGTGGTTTTCCAGTTTACGTTGGGAATCCTGGTCGCGAAAAAAACTGGTGACGGAAATCAAGGTTTCTTTGGCCAGATTATCCAGCTCATCCGGATTTTCCTTGACAAAGGCCAGATAGTCACTGAGGCCTTCGGTTTCAGTCGCTAAAAAACGCCGCTGCAGGCGTCTGAACACCGTGGTCAGTTTGTAGCTGGAAAAGTCAATTTTGGTATGTTCACGCACCAGGCCAAATAGTTGCGCTAGGGTGCCGGATTGTGCGGATGTCGGGTCATTGGGCGGGACAATTTGCGATGAGTGCAATACCCGTTGCAAGTCAGGCCCTATGTCTTGTGGTGACAAAATTCTATCAACCATGCCGGTTTCAATGGCCGAACGCGGCATGCCGTCATATTTGGCACTTTCTGGTTGTTGCGCATACGCGATACCGCCGCCAGCCTTAATGGCACGCAAGCCCGCAGCGCCATCGGAGCCGGTACCCGATAACACAATGCCAATGGCGTTTTCGCCAAAATTTTCCGCCAATGATTGAAATAACAGGTTGATCGAGGGCTTAGGGGATACTTCCGGCACCGAAGGTTGCAGATGAAAACATTGCTCGCGGATTATCAGGTTGTAACCCGGTGGAATAATGTAAATCTGCCCGGGTTCTGGCTTGGCGCCATCGGAGGCGGTATTGACCAATAATGTCGTTTCCCGCGACAAAATATCAACCATCATGCTGCGATGTTTAGGCGACATGTGTTGAGCGATCAAATAAATACAGTCCAGGCCCTCTGGCAAATGGCGAATCCATTCCGACAAAGCTTCCAAACCGCCTGCCGATGAACCAACACCGACCCAATGCAATTGGGCCACATCTTGGGATTCTTGACTAACCGCCTGGGTTTCTTGACTAACCGTGATATCGTTCATGATTTTTTGGACTCACTGCGAGTCTAGCGGCGTATTGTTGTAACTGGTCATAAACCACTGCGGCAGCGGGCGGTAAGGCTTGCTCACCACAAGCGGTCAGTTGCTGCATGAAGCGAGGCAGACACACTGACCGACGCTGTTTAACATGAGCACGCCAACGTGCTTGCTCGTCTGGCGACAGGGTCTGCGGAAAATTGCGCCCACGATAGCGAAACAAAAGTTCTGGCAAGCGCGCATCATGAAAAGGCCAATCGATCCGTGCCAGTTGCTCGGGATTGGACTGATGCACCTTAATCATCAACTGACGATCCTGGTCGCTGATAAAACCGCCGCTGTAAAGCTGGGTTTCAGGATCATCATCAGGACTTGCCAGCCGATCATCAGCGGTAAAAACCGCCTGAACTTTTGCCGCCAGCTCGCTGGCCGCCGATAATTCTTCAGCATAGCGCCGGCACAGGGCCAGATCAATAGCCAGCCGCGCCTGATCTTCCGCGCGCAATACCTTGAGCGGCGCCAGAATCGGGCATTTGTTGACATGCACCGCTTTCAGCGGAATACGCGCCACGTTTTCCGGCAAATCACAGGTTTTGCTGAAAAGACGCGCCCGAATCTGTTCACGATCAAGTGCCAGCAGCGGCTGTGGATCAACCGATAAATCGTAAACAATGATCGCGTTAGTGTTGTCCGGGTGCGGGCACAGCGGCAACACCACCGCCAGACAATGCCGTTCCCTGGCATATTGACCCGAGACATGCACTAAGGGCTGGCCGGAACCCAAAGCCAATAATGCCCGCGCTTTGGCTTTGCTTTTATGTTGCCAGAAAAAATCATACAGCCGGGGCTGGGCGCGCCGGATCAGTTTCGCCAGCTCGATGGTGGCGTAAACATCCGACAAAGCATCGTGCGCGGCATCGTGCATCAGGCTGTTGGCTTCGGTCAAACGCTCCAGACGGAACGACGGTAAACCGTCATCATCGAAAGGCCACTCGATACCGTCCGGGCGCAGGGCATAGGTCGCCCGCGCCAGATCGATCAAATCCCAACGCGAGTTGCCGTTATCCCATTCTCGGCGATAAGGGTCAAAAAAATTGCGGTAAAACAGATGCCGGGTGACTTCATCATCAAAGCGCAAGCTGTTATAGCCCAGGGCGCAGGTGCCAGGTACGCTGAAAACCTGCTCAATCCGGCGGGCGAACTCAGCCTCGCAAACGCCGTCCTGATTGACTTTATCCGGGGTGATACCGGTCAGTAAACAGGCTTCCGGGTCGGGCAGGTAATCTTCCGGCAACCGGCAATACAACTCAAGCGGCGGCTCGATGGGATTGAAATCGGCATCGGTGCGCACCCCTGCGAATTGCGCGGGCCGGTCGCGCATCGGGTCAACGCCAAAGGTTTCGTAATCGTGCCAGTAAAAAGTGACTTCGGTCACGACTCGGAAGACAGGGATTGCTGCGCTTTAGCGGCCTCGATCGCTTTACGTTTGTCACATTTTTTTACACACACGCAATTGGCGCCGGTACCGCCGCATGATCCTTTAATAGCCTGCCGGCCAAAAATCACGCCCACCGCCATCATCGCCATCACCGCCACAAACGCGGCAAAAGTTATCAACACTATCATCATGATCTCACTCCTTAATTTAAGATATTGGTACTTTCAATTGTACCACTGCCGGGTAAATTACAAATGATCGCAATTAGGCGTGCATCAAAATCCGCGTTACTATAATGTTGACCAACGGCTAGGGGTGCTTCGCAAATTGCGCGGGGCTGAGAGAAACCCTTTGAACCTGATTCCGGCTAATACCGGCGCAGGGAAGCCTGCTTCCTCGCGTCGGTTTCGTTTTTATTCCTTGAAAGGAGACACCGCGTGAGTGCTGTATTAAAAGACCATCCCGCATCGCAGTTAAGCGACGTTCGCATCCCCCCCTACCCCGCTTCGGAAAAAGTTTATGTCACCGGCAGTCGTGACGATCTTAAAGTTCCGATGCGCAAAATCACCTTGTCGGACACACCGGCGCATTTTGGCGTGGAAAAAAACCCGCCACTGTATGTTTATGACACCTCAGGCCCGTATACCGACCCAGACGCCACAATTGATCTGAAAAAAGGCTTAGGCTCGGTGCGCGGTGGCTGGATCGAAGCGCGTGGCGATACCGAATTACTGGCCGGCCCTTCGTCTAAATATGGCCAGGAACGCCTTAACGACCCCAAAACCAAGGATTTGCGCTTTGAACTGATACGCACACCGCGCAAAGCCAAGGCCGGCGCCAATGTCTCGCAAATGCACTATGCCCGCAAAGGTATGATCACGCCGGAAATGGAATTCATTGCCATCCGCGAAAACCAGAAAATGGAAGCCATGCGCGAACTGTGGCAAGGCCAGCATCCGGGGCAATCGTTCGGCGCCGCCATACCGGACGTGATCACACCGGAATTCGTGCGTTCAGAAGTGGCCCGCGGCCGCGCCATCATTCCGGCCAATATCAATCATCCGGAACTGGAACCGATGATCATCGGCCGTAATTTTCTGGTCAAGATCAATGGCAACCTGGGTAATTCAGCCGTCACCTCATCGATCGAGGAAGAAGTGGAAAAAATGCTCTGGGGCATACGCTGGGGCGCGGACACCATCATGGACTTGTCCACCGGCAAACATATCCACGAAACCCGGGAATGGATTCTGCGCAACGCACCGGTGCCGATCGGCACGGTGCCGATTTATCAGGCCCTGGAAAAAGTTGACGGCAAGGCCGAAGAACTGACCTGGGCAATATTCCGCGACACCTTGATCGAACAAGCCGAACAAGGCGTGGATTATTTCACCATTCATGCCGGCGTGCGCCTGGCGCATGTGCCGCTCACCGCCAAACGCATGACCGGCATTGTCTCGCGCGGCGGTTCGATCATGGCCAAATGGTGTCTGGCGCATCATACCGAAAGCTTCCTCTATACCCATTTCGAGGAAATCTGCGAAATCATGAAAGCTTATGACGTGTCATTCTCGTTGGGCGATGGTTTAAGACCCGGCTCGATTTACGATGCCAACGACGAAGCCCAGTTCGCCGAGCTGGAAACCTTAGGCGAGCTGACGCAAATCGCCTGGCAACATGACGTGCAAACCATGATCGAAGGCCCAGGCCATGTGCCCTTGCATATGATCAAGCACAACATGGAAAAACAACTGGAAGACTGCTATGAGGCGCCGTTTTATACCCTAGGGCCGTTGACCACCGACATCGCCCCGGGTTACGACCATATCACCTCCGCGATTGGCGCGGCCAACATCGGCTGGTACGGCTGCGCCATGCTCTGTTATGTCACCCAAAAAGAGCATTTGGGTTTGCCCGACCGGGAAGATGTGCGTCAAGGCATCGTCACCTACAAAATCGCCGCTCATGCCGCCGATCTGGCCAAAGGCCATCCCGGTGCGCAAGCGCGCGACAACGCCATGTCGAAAGCGCGTTTTGAATTCCGTTGGGAAGATCAGTTCAACATCGGCCTGGACCCTGAGCGGGCGCGTGAATTTCATGACCAGACCCTGCCTAAGGAATCCGCCAAAGTAGCGCATTTCTGTTCCATGTGTGGGCCGCATTTCTGTTCGATGAAAATCAGCCAGGATGTGCGCGATTATGCCAAAAGCAAAGGCTTGAAAGAAGAAGAGGCATTGGTCGAAGGCATGGAGGAAAAATCCAAGGAATTTCGAGACCAGGGCGCTAAAATTTATCGTCCGCTTTAATCAACCTCAAACCTGCGCCATCAGCCCGTGCTGATGGCGCCTCATTTTTCAACCTGACTGAAATTAAGGAGGTGTTATGCCTACTGTGTTAATCACCGGTGCTAATCGGGGACTGGGACTGGAATTCTGCCGGCAATACGCCGCCGACAACTGGCATGTAATCGCTACCTGCCGCGCCCCAAGTGAAGCCTCGGCGCTGAATGATCTGGCCAGGTTATACAGCAACCTGCAAATCGAAGCGCTGGATGTCAGTGACTTCAGCAGCATCGAGGCGCTGGCGGAAAAACTGGACGGCACGGCGCTGGATGTGTTGATCAACAATGCCGGTGTTTACGGCGATGAACGCGGCGGCAGCTACCAAACCATCGATTATGACCAATGGGCCAGGACGCTGAAAATCAACAGCCAGGCGCCGTTAAAACTTGCCGTCAGTCTGCTGCCTAATCTGCACAAAGGCCAACAAAAAATCATTGCCACGGTCACCAGCCGCATGGGCAGTATCGGCGACAACGACAGCGGCGGCAGTTATATTTACCGCTCCAGCAAAGCGGCACTGAACGCGGCGATGAAAAGCCTCAGCGTTGATCTGGCCCTGGAACGCATCGGCGTGCTGATTCTGCACCCGGGCTGGGTAAAAACCGACATGGGCGGCGTTAACGCGCTGATCGATGCCGAGGAAAGTATCGCCGGCATGCGCCAGCTTATTGCTCAGTACCGCCCGGAACAATCCGGCCGATTCCTGAAATATGATGGCAGTGAACTGCCCTGGTAAATTGTTTCGAGGAAAACGCCATGACCGATGATGAATTGAAAGACCTGGTTGCCAGTCTTGCGATCAGTCAACGCGAGACTGACCGACAAATCTGCAAACTGCAAGCCGCACAACAGGAAACTGATCGCCAGTTGAAAGAAACTGATCGACAGTTAAAAAAAACCGACCACCAGCTTCGGGAAACCGACCACCAGCTGAAAGAAACCGACCGTCAATTACGTCGCCAACTCAAGGAACTGGGTAAACAAATCGGCAGCCTTGGCGAGAAATTCGGCGGTTTTACCGAAGGCATGGCGTTTCCGTCAATGAGCAAAATTCTCACCGAGCAGTTCGGCATGGAAGTGATCACGCCCAGGGTTAAAGTCAAAAAAGGCGGCGAACAGATGGAGCTGGATGTGCTGGCTTACGCCAATTCCGAGCGTAATACCGCCGTGGTCGTGGAAGTAAAAAGCCACTTGCGTTCGCAAGGCATCACCCAATTGAAAAATATTCTCACCAATTTCCGCAAATTCTTGCCTGAACATGGTGATAAAAAACTGTACGGTATGCTGGCGGTGGTCGATGCCCCCGAAGATGTTCGCCAGGAAGCCTTAGCCGAAGGCTTTTACCTGGCCGGCATTCACGACGATCAATTCGTCATCGAAACACCGAAGGATTTCACGCCGAAAAACTGGTAACCGCCTCAAGCTCTACTCGGCTATCACGACAACGCTTGCCGCATATCAGGAAGCATTCGCCGCGACAATTTGCGCGATAAGCGCCTCCGCCCCCGCCAATTCATGGTCATAAATATCGGTACGATAGGCTTCATGATCCAATTTCACACCCACACTCTGATGTTCGCTGTCGATGTCGTTCACCTTGACCCGAGTCAAGGTGGACAAGCCCGGTTGTAACGGCGTATTGCGCAGCTGGTCGGCATCCAGCGCGATACGCACGGTCAGACGCTCGGCGATATGGATAAAGTTACCGGTGGAATTATCGGCTGGCAACAATGCGAAAGTGCTGCCGGTCGCGGGACTTAAGCCCTCTACCCGGCCACGATACAGCCGTGGGTCTTGATAGGCATCGACACGAATTTCAGCGGGTTGGCCGATACGGATATCGGCAATCTGAGTTTCCAGGAAATGGGCCTCCACCCAGACCCGATCCAGCGGTACGATGGTCAGCAAAGGTGCGCCGGCTTGCAGATTATCACCAACGTGTACTTTACGTCTGCCGACATAGCCGGATACCGGTGCAATAATCCGGCGACGTTGAAAGTCTAAAAACGCCCGGCGCAACCGGCTTTTGGCTTTTTCAACCGATGGATGATCGTTGACCGTGGAATGGTGCAATTGCGCCAGAACGCTCTTGCGTTCAGCGCGGCTTTCCCTGATCGAGGCATCGAGTTCGGTAATTTTATCGCGGGCATTTTCCACCTGTTGCAAGGAGGCCGCGCCTTGTTCGGCAGCGTGCGCAAGGCGTTTAAGATCATGGCGAACCCGATTCAACGCCGCATGCTTGACGGCGATGCGTTGTTTCAGGGTTTCGGCGTTGGCTTGCAAGCTGACAACATGGCGCACCGTTTCCGCCAGTTCAGCCTTGGCCTGTTGTAGGGCGATCATGGCGTGGCTGCCATCCAGCTTGACCAGTAGGTCACCTTTTTCAACATGCTGGGTATTTTCGGCCAGAATTTCGACTACGGTGCCAGGGGTTTGGCTTTTGACCGTGATCAGATAGCCGGCGACGAAAGCGTCGTCGGTACTGACCCAATCGCGATGGTTCTGCCACCAATACAGCATCGACGCCAATCCTGAAAACAATAACACAAGCCCCATGAATTTAAGGCGGCGGTTACGTTGCCGGATGATTTCACGGGGACGGATTCGAGTCATTGATTTTTATCAGTTCTTGCGCGTGAAGCGTCGTTTTCATTATAGCCACCGCCCAGCGCCTTGATGAGGTTGACTGAAGTTTTGCGCTGTTCAGCGGCCAAAGTCGCCAAAACCAGACGCTCGCGGTTTGCGGCCAGGCGTGCTTGTACCAGTGTCATGCAGTCGGCCAGGCCGGTCTTGAGCAAGGTCTCGCTCAAGGCATATTCAGCCTCGGTCATGGCCAGGATTCGTCGTTGTTCTCGCCATCGCGTTTCCAGTTCGTGCCACTGGCTTAAGGCATCGGCCACTTCCTGCACCGCCCTAAGCAAGCTGGCGTTATAGGTTTCGACGGCAACATCGTAGGCCGCGTGTTGATAACTGAGATTGGCGCGCAGGCGGCCACCTTCGAAAATCGGAAATTCGATCGAAGGCCCCACCGAATAGGCCAGACTGGAGCCTTGCAGCAAGATATCGGTCAGACTGACACTGTGCAAGCCAGTAAAGGCAATCAGATTAACATCTGGGTAAAACGCGGTTCTAGCAACTTTAATCTCTTCGGCGGCCGCTTCCGTCCGCAGCCGGGCGGCGGTCAAATCCGGCCTGCGCGACAACAACTTTAGCGGTAAGTCGCTGGGCAAGGATAAAACAGGCAGCGCTGTTTGAGCGTGAACTTGGATAGTTCGCCCCCAGTCGGGGCCTTGCCCGACCAAGGCCGCCAGCCGGTGCTTTTGTAATTCAACCACAGCCCGTAGAATGGCCGCTAGCTGATTAGCCTCATGCAATGCTTTTTCAGCTTTCAGCAACGGCGCCTCCCCGGTCAAACCATGGTTCAGCTTAACCCTTGAAAGCTTCGACAAGATGTTCCGATCAGCCACTATTCGATCAGCCAAGGCCTGTTTTTCAACCGCGGCCTTAAGGTCGAAATACGCCGCCGCCACCGTGGCCGCGAGTATCAAACGTGCGTCAGCCAACTCCGCGGCCAGCGCCAACGAACGACCAATCGCGCCTTGTAAAGCCGCCTGATCGCGGCCCCAAAAATCCAGGTGGTAGCGTAAGACCAGCGGATTGATCAACAATTGCCGGAAATGTTCGCCGGCAAATTTAGCTTGCACGCTGTTGGCGGAAAAACGCTGGGCGCTGAAGCGGGCATTGGCTTCGATGGTCGGATACAGTTCCGCCGCCGTGGCATCGACCCGGGCTTGCGATTGCCGCATCCGCGCTTCAACCACCTTAAGGGTTGGGCTATCGGCGATCGCGGCAGCAATCAATTGATTCAAAATCGGATCGCCAAATGGCTGCCACCAGCGTGTCTCCGGCCAGCGGTCGGCGACCTGTGCCGGGCGCGAGTCTGCCAAGGTGCTGGCCAGTTGCGGTGTGTCCAGCATTTGCGCCTGCGCATTATCTTTATCAAAATCAAATCTGGCGCAAGCGGTCACGCCACTTAACAGTGCCATACCGATAAGCCAACGCATGAGCTGGCTGGCGGCTTTCATTACACCTCCTCGCCCATGATTTGCCGCGCCTTGCGGCGCATGGCCCGTTGCGGGGTGAGCCTGGCCGGGGTTCGGGTCGGGTGGGCAACCCAGACCCCCAGCGCCAGCAGCAAGAAAACCCAGGCTGCCAGCCAATAGGCGTCGCTGAGACTGCGAATAGTCTCGGCCTGGCCGATCAATTGGGCGAATCTGGCAAATGCCTCATCGGCGCTGAAGCCTATAGCAATCAAATTCTGTACGCCAGGCAGCGAGACGGTATCGAACGCGCTATGGTTTTCGGCAAAGCGCGTCAAATGCAAAGGCGTGCGGCGATACAGGACGATAGCTTGCAACGATATGCCGATGGCGCCGGCGGCGATGCGCAGAAGATTGGCCAACTCCAATGCTCGCCATTGCCGTTCCTGTGGCAAGCCATGCAGCAATAGCGTGGTCAACGGCACGAAAAAGCTACCCAGACAAGCGCCTTCTGCCAATTTAGCCCAAAACAGTTGATCAAAGGCAGTTGCATCGTCGAATCGGCTCAGCCAGAAATAAACCGCGGCAAAACCCAGCAGGTTAATACTCGCCAGCAAGCGAGCATCGTAGCGTTTGACAATTTCGTGAAACACCCCGGACACCGGTTTAGCCAAGATGGCCATCGGTAAAAACACCAGGCCAGCCAGCAACGACGAATATCCTAAAGTGATTTGCAATTGCACGATCAGCATCGACAACAAGCCCTGAAACATCAGAAAACCCAAAAACAGGGTGATAACACCTATGGTAAAATTACGTCTGCCAAACAGGCGAAGATCCAGAAACGGATAGCGTACACTCAGCGTCCAAATCACCCAGACCGGCAGCGCAATCAGTAGCAACACGATCAAGCCATTGATATAAAGAGAGCGCGTCCAATCCCAGTCATTTCCTTGATTGAGCAGGGTTTGCAAGCTTAAAAAAACCAGACAGGTCAACAAAAAGCCGACCCCATCGAAGCGATGCCGTAACGATACGCTGCCGCGTGCATACAGTAAGGCACCCACCACGCCGGCGATGGTCAACGCAACCGGAATGTTAAGCCAAAATAACCAGCGCCAACCCAAGCTATCGGCTATCCAGCCGCCCAAAGGCGGGCCTAGGGTAAACGGCGTCAAGGTGAAAATACTCCAGACACCGATGCCGATGGATTTGCGTTGTTTCGGATACTCCTTGATGAGCAGCGACTGCCCTAAAGGCAAACTCAAACCGCCGGTGAATCCTAACAGCATTCGCCCCGCCAGATAGGGATAGAGCGTTGTCGCCGAAGCACATAGCCAGGAGGCCAGCGCGAACAACAAAAAAGACGCCATAAAAGGACGATATTCGCCCAGTCGGCGCGACAACCAACCGCCGACCGGGAATCCTAACGCCAGGAACATCATGTAGTCGGTTTGGCTCCAGGCCGCGAAGCTGAGCGGAATACCGAGTCCACCAGCAACCCTAGGCAGCATCGCGATATAGGCGCCGGCGTTGAAAATCACCAGCGCATGGCTGGCACCAACACAACCATTGAACACGATAAAGCGCCAGCCGCGCAGGCGTTTGGCGTATAACTCACTCACTGCTTCCGCACCGCCAGACTGACAACCGAATGCCACCCCATGTCGGTCAAGGCCTGGTTCAACAAGCGCTTGCCCAATGTGGCGATCAGTGCCTTGAATGCCTGACTGTCATTATCCAATGAATGTCTGGCATTGGCGTCGATGACAAAGTCATCCGCGCCGGCCCGGGCGATCACTTGCCGAGAAACCGGATCAATCAGTTTCAACAAAACATGCAGAACGGTTTGGGTTTCAAAAACATGATAGTCAGCAATACCGATTTCCAGTATCGCGTCGCAGGCGTCAAAGCGAGCATAATCATGCGTGGATTGCTCCAGCTCATACCAGTCGGAAATGGCTTGACGCCACGACTGCCAACCTGCGGCACGTTCTATGTCTGTCAGTGGCAGTCGTATGACGTTGCTGTTCAATACCGTCTCGATGCCCGCAGCGGCGAGTTCTTGCCGCGCCAGTTCGGCGATAACCCGGACAGGACTCCAGAGCGTTTTTCCGGCATCAAGCGAAGCATCAAAGCGTACTTCATCCTCACCCAGCTTGCCGACAATAACAATATCGCCCCTGTTTTGGTAAAGCCCGGTTTCCAGGTCGAAGGGTATCGCCATATTCCGGTAATGTCTGTAAGCCGGTATTCTTTGTTCGATAGGATCGGGATAAATGACCAAAGGCGGCGTCTCCACCGCCACCACCAACACCGAATGCAGTTTAGTCAACATGGCAACGGGCGCTTGAATGGGTTTTGCCCAGCATCCTGAGGCCAAGCTGACCAGAACAATACTCAGACAGGTCGACATCAGGCGAATCACACGAGACGGACCAAGGTTCGATGGAATCAAAAAAACGATAGGGTTCATGCTTAGCGCTCTGATGAGGGGGTGGTGCGGAAAAAGCGAGTTATGACTCACAATTCACTATAAACACCCGTCAAGCATAAGACAAACGATACTTATTGGACTTTAATATCGATAAGTCCAATAATAAAGGCATGGATATCGATCAGATCAAAACCTTTCTCAGTGTTGCCGCCAATGGCAGTTTTCTGGAAGCGGCCAATCGACTCTATGTCACGCAATCGACGGTCAGCATGCGCATACAACGTCTGGAGGCGTATTTGGGCGTGCGCTTGTTCGTGCGTAACCGAGCCGGCGCCAGTCTGACCCTTCCCGGCAAACGTTTTTTGCGCCATGCTAAGTCGTTGCTGTTGACTTTAGAGCAGGCCCGGCATGACATCGGTCTACCCAGCCGCTTCCGGGCCAGTGTCACGATCAGCGCAAGGATTGCGTTGTGGGAAAACCTGCTGCCACGTTGGCTGGGTGAAATACGCCGGAAAGTACCGGACATTTCGATTCGCAGCGACATTGGTTTCGAGGAGGATTTGATGCGGGGCCTGATCGAAGGCAGCATCGATATCGGCATGATGTACACGCCACAGCATAATCCAGGCTTACAGATCGAACATTTATTCGATGAGACCCTGGTTTTGCTGACCAGCGACCCAAGCCGGCCTTGGCCGAACGACGATTATATTTATGTGGACTGGGGGCCGGGTTTTTACGCCCAGCATAGCCACAGCTATCCTGACCTTGAGCGACCGGCGCAAGTGGTCAATATCGGCTGGCTGGGCGTGCAATTAGTGTTACACAACGGTGGCTCATGCTTTTTGCCCATTCGACTGGCCGAACCCTTGCTGGCCAACGGCAAGCTATTTCCAGTCGCAAACAGTCCGCGCTTTGCGCTACCGGCTTATATGGTTGCCACAAACGACGGCAACCCGGAAAGATTGCAGCCAATCTTGCAATATTTGCGGGGACTGGCTACGCTTGAGCGGCAAAAGGATTATGCATTACCTGACCAAGATTCCTTTCTGTAAAACCTAAAAGGCACTTAATCATGACTGTAGGTGGCATACTCAAACTGGCGTTTTTCCTGCTCTGGCCATTGCTTCTGGTATATCTATACTACTGGTCGGATAAAGACAGTTTCAAAGAACGTATCAAACGCTTGTGGCGGGAAAAAGACTGATGACCGATAACAACCTGGTGTGGCATAAAGGCGCGATCACCCGAAGTCAGCGCGAACAGCTCAACGGCCACCGCACTGCGGTGCTCTGGTTCACCGGGCTTTCCGGCGCTGGTAAATCAACCCTGGCCCATGCGGTCGAGGCAGAACTGTTCAGCCAGGGCTGCCGGGCATTTGTGCTCGACGGCGACAATGTCCGCCATGGCTTGTGTTCTAATTTAGGCTTTTCCACAGCTGATCGCAGTGAGAACATCCGCCGCGCTGGCGAGGCAGCGAAATTGTTGATGGAGGCCGGATTAATCGTGTTGACGGCGTTTATTTCCCCATTCCGCGCCGACCGGGAACAAGTCCGAAGCCTGTTTCCGCACGGTGACTTCATTGAAATTCACTGCGCCGCACCGCTATCGGTTTGTGAACAGCGCGATGTCAAAGGCCTTTATCAACGCGCCCGCACCGGTGAAATTCCCGAGTTCACAGGCATTTCTTCACCGTATGAAGAGCCGGTCAATCCGGAGCTGCGCATCGCCACCGGCGATCTGAGCCTTGAACAAAGCGCCGCCGAGGTAATCACTTTTTTGCATCAACGCAGCATCCTGGATCAAGCACAATCATGATTTCATCGGCAACGCTCAGCCAACAACTTATCGATATCGCCATCGCCGCCGGCCACGCCATTCTCGATATTTATGATCGCCCGGAACTATTAACGCTGAAAGAGGACAGTTCGCCGTTAACCGAAGCCGATCTCAAGGCCGATGCGGTTATTCGCACGCGTTTGCAGCGCCTGTTTCCAGACTGGCCGATCTGGTCGGAAGAGTCACGTTCGGAAACCGGCGACTGGCACGGCCCCTTCTTTCTGGTTGATCCTTTGGATGGCACCAAGGAATTTTTACGCCGCAGCGGTGAATTCACCGTTAATATCGCCTTGATCGAAAATGGGCGGGCGACGCATAGCGTGGTTTACGCGCCGGTTCTGGATGTGGTTTACGCCGCTGCAACCGGCTCAGGCGCCTGGAAGATCAGTCGTGAGCGTGTGCAAACACCATTGGCTTGCCAAACAGTTAACGTCTCCAAGCCACTGCGCATCATCGGCAGCCGCTCGCACGGTTTGGACGCGCAACAACATTGGCTGGAGCGCCTGAACCGACCTTATCAACTGCAATCTGTCGGCAGCTCCTTAAAAATCTGCCGCCTGGCCGAAGGCCTGGCTGATGTTTATCCGCGCCTGGGACCGACCAGCCAATGGGATATTGCCGCTGCACAATGCGTGCTGGAAAACGCTGGCGGCAGTATTCTAACGGCCACGGGCACGCCGCTGCGGTATGGCGCTGATCGCCCCACACTGAACTCCTGGTTTCTGGCTTTGGCCGATGCAACGCTATTTGCGCAACTACCCGATTTCATGGAGGACTTGATCCATTGAGCTGGGTCAACACATAAGTATCGTATGACTCCGTCAACACTACGGGGCGGATTTGATTGCTATCAATCGCCTTGTCCGCGTTGACCGCGACACGGATATAGTTCGGCGTATAGCCAAAGCGCAGGCTTTCTCCATTTCCCCCTGGCTGGGTTACGCCTTCCCATAACACCGGCAGAGTCTGGCCTAAATGGCTTTGCCAAAAATCGGCGCGTACTTGTTTGGCCAGCGCATGCAACTGCCCGCTACGCTGCTTGATCACCGGGTTCGGCAGCTGATCCGGCAACGCCGCCGCTTTCGTGCCCGGCCTTTTCGAATACCCGAAAATATGCAGATCACCAAAACCGACTTGCGTCACGCAATCCAGGGTTTGCTGCCATTCCTGCTCGGTTTCGCCGGGAAAGCCGACGATGATATCCGAGGTTATGTTAAAGCCAGGATGCCGGTTACGCAGTTCTGCTGCCAGCGCCATGAATTCCCGCACCTTACCGCGCCGGGTCATGCGCCGCAGCACCGAATCAGCGCCCGATTGCAGCGGCAGATGCAGATGCGGCATCAGTCGACTGTCGTCGAACAAGGCGAAAAAATCATCACCCACCGCCCACGGCTCCAGCGACCCCAAACGCAACCGCTGGACATCGGTGTGGTTAAGCACGGTTTTGACCAACTCAGTTAGCGAGCTACCCTGATCGGCCCCGTAGCCGCCCAGATGCACGCCGGTCAGCACCACTTCCTGAATGCCGGCAGCGGTGATCCGGTTGATTTCATCGATGACCTCAGGCAACGCCCGGCTGCGTTCCTCGCCCCGGGCGACGGTGACGATACAAAACCCACAGCGATAACGGCAGCCATCCTGAACTTTAACAAACGCCCGCTGGCGGCCACGCTGAAACAGGGTTTCAGCGTCCGGCTCGGCGGCGATCACCGGCATGGCATCAAGATTCAGCCG
>JAVVEW010000017.1:0-41599 GCA_032251045.1 Methylococcales bacterium | reverse complement strand
GGCGTGGCAGGGGGTTGGCAGCAATCCCCCCTGCCCCCCTTTGTTAAGGGGGGTTCTTGTTTGCCCCTTTGTTAAGGGGGGTGTGTTTTTTTTGCCCTTTGTTAAGGGGGGGTGAGGGGCTTTGGGTTAGCGGAGGCGGCGAAGCAGGATGTAAGCCAGGGCTAGCAGGCTGAGACCGGGTAAAAAGGCGACCAGTACGGCATTGATTTCGAACAGTAGCCCGAGGTTGGCGATGATTTGATCGAGTACATATATGCCGATGCCTAACAGGGTGGTGATGACCAGTTGGTTGGCGATGCCGCGCCTGACTGAGCCGAATACGAACAGGAGTGACAGGAGCAACAGGGCCAGGGTCAGCAGGGCGGAGCCGGGTTTGCGCCATAGGGTGAGGATAAAGGCTTGTGCGGGTTGTTCTGTGGCTTTGAGAAAGTTGATGTGATGCAGCAGTTCCAGCGGCGACAGGCTTTCCGGCGGTTTGGTCAGGGTGGTGATTTGTTGGGGCTGCATGAACGATGACCATGACATGGTATCGTGATCGGCGATGCTGAGCCCTTGGTCGCTGAAGCTGCGCACGGTGACGTTTTGCAGCTGCCAGACTTGGCCGGCGCTCATGTCGGCGCGTTCGGCTTGTATGACGGTTTCTAGCCAGCCTTCGGGGTTGAAGCGGAAAATTTCAATGTCCTTGGCCAAGGTGCTGTGCGCCATGGCGCCAATACGCACGATTTGCTGGGTGTCGCGGGTCCAGATACCGAGATTTTTACCGAGTTCGGCACTGAGGCCTTTGCCGAGGTTTTGTTCGGCAATGGCTTTTTGTTGTAACACAGGGGCGATGAATTGATCGGTCAGGGCGATGGCAATAATGTACACCAGACCGAGCATGACCGGCGCTCTGCCGATTTGTAGCGGTGACAGGCCGGCGCCGCGCATGGCGGTGAGTTCGAGACTGACCGCTAGACGCCCTAGCGCGATGACGGTGCCTAACAGGGCGATAAATGGCGACAGTTGAATGAAACGCCGGGGCAATAGCAGCGCGGTGGTGAAAAAGGCGTCGCGGGTTTGGTAGATGCCTTCGCCGACATCGTCCAGCTCTTGTTGTAAATCAAAAAAGCTGAATAGGGGCAGCAGGACGGCGGCGGCGAGCAGCCAGCTGAGGCTTAGGTGGGTGAGCAGGTAACGCTGTAGAACGGTCATAGGCGCCGCGCCCATCGGCGCCAGAAATCAGGAAACAGTAGTAGTAAGGTGACCAGCATCATCAGCAGGTACACCCACCATAAGCCGGGGATGCTGGCGACTTTGCCTTGTTCGACCAGGGTGCGCGCCAGACCGGTGAGGTTGTAGTAGGTGGCGAACAGCAGCGCGGCCAGTACGGATTTGCCGCTGTTGCCGCCTTGCCTTGGCCCGACTTCGCTTAAAGGTACCGCAAGCAGTGCCAGCACCAGCGCGGCCAGCGGCCTGGATTGCCGCCATTGCAGTTCGGCCAGGTCGCGGGGGCTGTCGGAGACGGCTAATTGCCAGATCGAGGCGGCTTTGCGTTTGTAGCCGAAGTCGTTGTTGCTTTCGGGCAGGTAGACCAGGCGCTGGAAGTGGGCAATGTCGTTGCGCCGGGCGTTGTCGTCGAGTTGGTAGATGCGCCCGTGCGTCAGTTCCAGCCGGGGGGTTTCGCTTTCGCTGGCCAGCCGCCGCGCTTGTTGCGCTTTGACCAGGTAGTGCTGCCGGTCTTTTTTGACGTAGTAGAAAATATCGCGCATGTTGCCATTGACCGGGTCTTTGCCGGCCAGGTATAGCACGCTGCCATTGCGGTCGTTGCCATAGAAACGGCCGGCCTGAAAGCGTTCGGTGTTCAGGTCGGCTTCGGCCTGAAGGTCGAGCAGGTAGGTTTGCGCATAAGCCCAGGGCCGGGCAAAGGATGAAATCAGGCCACTGCATAGGGCAACCGGCAAGGCCAGCGCCAGTACGGCTTTGATCAGGCGCCAGCGGCTGATGCCGGAGGCGGTCATGGCGGTGATTTCCTGGTCTTTGTGCAATCGCCCTAGCCCCATGATGATGCCGACGTAGAGCGACACCGGCAGCAATACTTCCAGCGCGATCAGAACTTTCAGGCTGATTTGCAGCGCCAGCCCGCCAGCACCTAAGGATTCGCTGA
Organism: Methylococcales bacterium; assembly: GCA_032251045.1. Classification (GTDB taxonomy): domain Bacteria; phylum Pseudomonadota; class Gammaproteobacteria; order Methylococcales; family Methylomonadaceae; genus JAVVEW01. The sequence continues at coordinate 39,456 of JAVVEW010000017.1, read as the reverse complement.
GCCCTGCGGCCAGTAACCGGGCGCTGGTGAAGCTGGCAAACAGGCCGGCTAGTACCAGCAGCACCACAGCACAGGGCTTTAGGGTTTCGATGAGGATGTAGCGTTCGATGCGCTTCATGCCGATCTTGAACGCGGGCCGGCATCGGCGGCCAACAGGGCTTCGACCAGCTCTAAGTCGGCGACTTTATCGACATCCACGGCGGCCAGCGGGTCGTGCAGATAAACCGGTTTGATGGTGACTGACAGACGCTGTGCCAGGCTGTCCAGGGCGGCGGCCAGCGTGAGCTGGCGCAGTGCGTATCGCAATAACAGGCCGGGACCTAGAATGCGCCAGGCCAGTTTCAGCGGTTGCTTGCGCAGTTGTTCGGCTTGCTGCCAGAGCGCGACCACTTTGCTGGCGGCTTCCAGGTTGTGAAAGGCGAATAGGTTGCAGCCGCAGTAGCCGGCATCACGAAATCTTAATACGGTGCGTTTAGCATCGGGAAAAGCGCTTTGTATATGTTGATAATCGACCAGCCCGACCGCGACATCGGCGGGGTTGTGCGCGGCCTGGCTTAAAAAGGCGTCGATCATGGCCGGCGACAGCAAGGCATGGTCGGCGGTGGTGACGAACACCGGTTGCTGGCCTGGAAGCTGGGTCAGCGCGGCGGCAACACTTTGGCAGGGGCTGGCCTGATTGGGCAGCCATTGGCAAGTTTGTGCGGCGATCAGCCGGGTTAGCTCGGGCGCTTGGTCGAGCACGCTTTGCGGCGGCCCGGATAACACTATGCTGCCAATCCAGGGGCTGGCTGTCAGCGCGTCTAGCACGCGCATCAGCATGGGCTGGCCGGCAATGGGCGCTAAGGCTTTGCAGGGCGCGTGGGTGTGACGGGCGACCGGGTCGCCAGGGCCTCGGTCGGCGGCTAATACAAGCGTGGTATACGCCGTGGTTGGTTTCATGAAAGACCTGTGAGAGGGTGCCAGACGGCACAGGTTAGAGTAGGGTTTGCCAGGCCGTTTCTTGCCCGGCCACTCTTGCCGCGCCGAGCATGCCGCCGCGGTAAACTTTATCGCCTGGCCTGTTGTAAAAACACGACAGCCGCGACTTATCGGAATATTGAGCTAGAACAGCTGTTAAAAATATCGTATAAGTTGCCGAAATTTATGTAAACTATTATTTATGCCCGGGGCTTGCCTGCATCTGCCCGGGGCGGGCCGAGGCGCCTGGCCGGCGCGACAAGGCGCCGGCCGTGTTTTTCGCACAACAAGATGCGGCGCTATTAGTATACAAACTAAGCTGCGCAGTTTCTAAGCCGTGTGCGCTTTTATTGGCTAACCGGCGCTGATGTTGAAGCCGGGCCAGGTTAAGCGATGTTGCAGGCAGGCGGCAAGGGTAACGGTAAAGCGGCGCTAATGAGAATGGTTTTCAGCCACGCCACAGCATGATTGGCGCGGCCTGATGGCAAAAAATCAGCCTTTCAGGTGCCATCCCGATTTAAGACAATGTTAAGAAAGCTGCTATAATCGACTTTTGCGCTGTTTAGGCAGGCTTTCCGATTTGACTAACGTAGATAAAAGCTCCATGACCAAGTCTTCAAGCGATCATCTTATAACTGACTGCCCATCTTCGGCAGACCACGAAAACCACACGCCAACGCGTAACACCATTACTCAGCGGCTGGCGGAGTTTTCTATTCTGACCGAGGCGCTGGAATATGCCGCGACGGGTGTGACCGGTTATAACTTTTACGATGCACGTGGCAATCTGCGCGCTGCATTGCCTTATCATGAACTGCTCACCCGGGCTAAAGCCTCGGCACGGCGCTTGCTGGCCAAAGGCTTCAAAAAAGGCGACCGTCTGGCGTTAATCGCCGACACCCGACCGGAGTTTATCGAGCTGTTTTTCGCCTGCCGGTATGCCGGGCTGGCGCCTTTTGCCATGCCGGTGCCGGTTAACATTGGCAGTCACGATATTTATGTCAAGCATTTGCGCGCCATGCTGGAGTCTGGACAGGCAGTGGCGGCTCTGGCCAGTGATGATTATATTCATCTGTTAAAAGAGGCCAGCGATACCTCGCCGGATATCCAGTGGCTGGGTACGTTTGCGCAATTCAACGAGCTGCCGGAATCCGCGCAGCCGCTGCATGAGGCGCATCCTGACGATGTCGCGTATTTACAATTCACCTCGGGCAGTACGCGCAAACCGCGCGCCGTGGTGATTACTGAGCGCGCTCTGATGAACAACCTGAAAGGCATTGTTTGTCACGGCTTGCAGATCGGGCCTGATGATCGCGGCGCTTCCTGGCTGCCGTTTTATCACGACATGGGCTTGGTTGGCTTGCTGCTGTCGCCGATGGTGGCGCAAATTTCCACCGATTACCTGCCTACGCATGATTTTGCCGTGCGCCCGATGCAATGGCTGAAACTGATCAGCCGCAATCGCTGCACTATCGCCTTTGGCCAGCCGTTTGGGTATAAGCTGTGCGCCATGCGCGCCCGTTCCAGCGACCTGGAGAAGCTGGATTTGAGCTGCTGGCGGGCTGCCGGCGTTGGCGCGGAATTGATTCGTTCTGAAATTCTGCAGCAGTTTGCCGATAAATTTGCCGTGTGCGGCTTTGATATTAAGGCTTTCCTGCCTTGTTATGGCTTGGCAGAGGCGACTTTGGCGGTCACTTTTGCTGACCTGAACCAGACTTTCGATAATGTGATGGTCGATACCCAGACGCTGATCGAGAAAGGCATTGCCTTGCGCATTCAATCGGAAAGTCGCAAAGCCAATGAATTCATTAACTGTGGCCGGCCTTTGCCCGGCTATACGGTGACGGTGGTCGATGATCAGGGGCAGGCATTGCCTGATTTGCGCATTGGCCGGGTGTTGATCGATGGCCCCAGTTTAATGGAAGGCTATCTGAACAACCCTGAGGAAACCCACCGCGCCTTGTTACCTAACGGCTTGCTGGACAGCGGCGACATGGGCTTTTTGCATGAGGGCAGTCTGTACATTACCGGCCGGCGCACCGATGTGATCATTGTCAATGGCCGCAACATTCGCGCCCAGGATGTGGAGGAGCTGGCTGAGCAACAGCCGGAAGTGCGCACCCGTGAAACGTCAGCATTCAGCATTCAGGATGAACGTGACAATACCTTGGTCGTGGTAGTGATTGAAAGCCGCCTCAATGCCGTGGCTGACCAGCAGGCGCTGATCACCCGCTTGCAGCGTCAGGTGTACGAAGCGTTCGGCGTGCGCTGTCTGGTGGAACTGGTGCCACCGCATACTTTGCCGCGCACTTCGTCCGGTAAATTATCCCGCTCCGCCGCCCGCGTCGGTTATTTGCAGCGCCGCGAGCACGAGGTTAAATCCCTGGCCATGGCCGCTGAACGTTGAGTTGGCGATGACTCGCACTGTTGCGGTCACCGGGGCCACCGGCTTTATCGGCTCGGCCTTGTTGCCGCGTTTGACCGCTGCCGGTTGGCAGGTTCGCGCCCTGACCCGCCGCCCGCAGCCGGCGCGTGCGGGCGTGTTTTGGGTTCAGGGCGCGCTCGATGACCGCGCCGCGTTAGCCACGCTGGTCGATAACACCGAAGCGGTGGTGCATTTGGCCGGCGCGGTGCGCGGCGCTGACGCTAAAGCCTTTCAGGCGGTGAATGTGCAAGGCACCGGCAACCTGATCGATGTTTGCCAACAGCAGCGCTTTCTTTTAGTTTCCTCTCTGGCGGCCCGCGAGCCAGCCTTATCCTGGTATGCGGACAGTAAACACCGCGCCGAGCAGGTGCTGGCAACATCGGCCCTGGCCTGGACTATCCTGCGCCCGACGGCGGTTTATGGCCCGGGCGACCAAGAGCTAAAACCGCTATTGGCGCTGACCCGAAAGGGTTGGCTGCCGCTCATCAGTACGCCAGATGCTCGACTGGGCTTGATTCATGTCGCGGATGTGGTCAGCGCCATGCTGGCCTGGCTGGAGCGCGGCGAACATAGCCCGGGCCAGACTTTGGAGCTGGATGATGGCCGTCCGGGCGGTTATACGCATCAAACGCTGGCGGCGCTGTTGTCTGAATTCTGGCGCCGACCGGTTCGGGTGCTGGCTGTGCCGGCCTGGCCGTTGCGCGGCATCGCCTGGGCCAATGTCGCGTTGGCACGGCTTTTTCACTATGCGCCCATGCTCAGCCCCGGTAAGGTCAATGAATTGCGCCATGCTGACTGGACGGCCAATATCGAACCTGCGCGGCAGGCACTGGGCTTTGTACCTGAAATGGACTTTCTGGCCAGTCTTCACCACACTTTTGAATCACCACGCTGATGACTTCACTCGACCCATTATGCGCACAGCTCGATCGCTATGCGCAAGACACCCTGCAAAAAACCGATTTTCATGTCGACCCTGATGGTAATCTGGTTGACCAACTGGACCTGGACTCGATCAAGGTTTTGAACCTGATCATGGATGTGGAGGATGAATTTGATGTCAGCATCCCCATCAATCGTCTGGTCGATGTGCAAACCGTGCGCCAACTGGCGCAGATGATTGATCAACTAAAAGCCTGAAACTTATGACGCTTCTTGAAAAACTCGATCATGCCGCAGCCATACGCAAGGCCATGCTGCCAGACGGCCTGGCGGCCTTTGGTATGCCGGTGGATGAAATTTATTCGGCTTCGGAGGCCCGGGTTGGTGACCAGAAAATTTTGTTTTTTGGCACCAATAATTATCTGGGCCTGACCTTTGCGCCGGAATGCCTGGACGCGGCGCACAAAGCGCTGAACGAGGAAGGCACCGGCACCACCGGTTCGCGCCTGGCCAACGGTAATTATCACGCGCATCGCTTGCTGGAACAGGAATTCGCCGAGTTTTACGGCTGTGATCATGCCATGGTTTTTACCACCGGCTATCAAGCCAACCTGGGTGTGATTTCCGGTCTGGCCGGCCCGGAAGACACGCTGGTGATCGATGCCGATTCGCACGCCAGCATCTATGACGGCTGCAAGCTCAGTGGCGCGAATGTGGTGCGCTTTCGCCATAACGATGTCGATGACCTGGATAAACGTTTGCGGCGCCTGGGCGAGCGCGCCCAGAACTGCCTGATTATTGTCGAAGGCATTTACAGTATGCTGGGCGATAAGGCCAAGCTTGCCGACATGGTGGCGGTGAAAAATCGGTATCGGTGTTTGATTCTGGTGGATGAGGCGCACTCGATCGGAGTATTGGGCGACACCGGTCAGGGGCTGGTGGAAGAAACCGGTGTGTTAGATCAGGTGGATTTTATCACCGGCACATTCAGCAAAAGCCTGGGCAGTATCGGCGGCTATTGCGTCAGCCGTCATGCCCAGCTTGAGCAATTGCGCTATCTGAGCCGCCCTTATATTTTTACCGCCTCGCCATCACCGGCAACCATCGCCTCGACCCGGGCGGCCTTGACCTTGTTGCGTGAGGGCCAGGCACTGCGCCTGAGACTGTGGCGTAACGCGAACCGCCTGTATCGGCATCTGCACGACCTGGGATTACGTTTGGGGCCAGATCCTGGCCCGATTATCGCGGTGATTGTCGACCATCCGGCGCAAGCCTTGCAGCTGTGGCAAGGGCTGTTGGAACGCGGTATTTATGTGAACCTGATTTTGCCACCCGCCGCGCCCGATGATCAGGCTCTGGTGCGCATCAGCATCAGCGCCGCGCATACCGATGCGCAAATCGATGCCATTAACCAGGCATTTTCCGAACTGAAACCCATGTTGTAATTTTGCCATGCAGTCGCAGTCGCAGTCGCAGTCGGTATGATGATTTTACAATCGGTTATTACCTGTCCCTTTTGTCAACTGCGACAAACCGAAACCATGCCGAAAGATGCGTGTGTCTGGTTTTATCTGTGTCCTGCCTGCCGGCGGGTGTTAAAACCTAAGGCTGGCGATTGTTGTGTGTTTTGCTCTTATGGCTCGGTGCCTTGCCCACCTAAGCAAGCCGGGCCTGATGCGGCCTGCGCCAACGTTTGCGCCGGTAAAGGCAATCACTGAGTTTTTTTGACCTACGGGTCAGCCATCCCCTTTTCTTGCCCATGCGCACTTTACTGACCTATATCCAGGCCTTTCCCAAACGCAGCGCCTTGATGCTGCTGGCGTTATTGTGCGCCGGCGTCGCTGAGGGATTGAGCTTAACCACCTTCATTCCGCTATTGTCGATTGCTACCGGCCAAAAAGAGGCCAGTGGCGTGGGCGGCGTGGTAGTGGAGCTGTTGACATCCATGAATATCACCCCGAGCATCGGCGTGATGCTGCTGATTATTGTCGGCGGCATGATTTTGAAAAGCCTGATCTTGCTGGTCGCCAACCGGCAAACCGGCTTTACCGTCGCCCATGTTGCCACCGCGTTGCGGCTGGAGTTGATCGAAGCGCTGCTGGCCAGTAACTGGCAATACTATCTTAAGCAACCCATCGGCGCGTTGGCCAACGCCATGTCCACCGAGGCGTATCGTGCCGCCAACGGTTTTGAGCACAGCGCCAATGTGGCGGCGTTGCTGGTGCAGGTTCTGGTGTATAGCCTGGTGGCTTTGTTCATTTCCTGGCAGGCGACGCTGGCCTGTCTGACCATCGGCTTGCTGCTGCTGGCGGTGCTGCATTCTTTGGTGCGCGCCACCCGCAAGGCCGGACAACGACAAACGCATCTGTTGCGCGATTTGCTGAGCTATTTGTCGGATGTGTTAGGCTCGGTGAAATCGTTAAAAGCCATGGCGCGTGACAATATCGCCGATGCCATTTTGCGCGAACACACCCATAATTTGGAACTGGCCACTCGACGCGAAGTGATGAGCCGCGAGGCGTTGTTTGCCTTGCAAGAACCGATTCTGGCTATTTTGATCGCCAGTGGTTTGTATCTGGCGCTGGTGCAATGGCAGTTGTCGCTATCGGAAGTGATGGTGCTGGTGTTTTTGCTGGCGCGCATTTTGGGGCTGTTGAATAAATCGCAACGCCGTTACCAACAACTGACCGCTCAGGAAAGCGCGTACTGGTCATTGCGCCAGGCCGCAGAGCAAGCCCGTGCCGCCGCAGAAAAAACCACCGGCACTTTAACACCGACCCTGAACCAGGCATTAACCCTGGATGAGGTCAGTTTCCGTTATGGTCAGGAAGTGATTTTCAGCGGGCTGTCGCTGCAATTGCCGGTCAATCGCCTGGTGGCTATCACCGGGCCTTCCGGTGCTGGCAAGAGTACGTTTCTGGATTTGTTGTGTGGTTTGATCGAACCTGAAAGCGGCCGGATTTTGGTCGATGGCCAGGATTTGCACGACATCGATAAACGTCAGTGGCGGCATTTAATCGGCTATGTGTCACAGGACACCATTTTGCTGCATGACAGCATTGCCAACAATGTGTTGGTCGGTGAGCCTGGCCTGACCGAACAGGATGCCCGCGTCGCACTGGAATTGGCCGGTGCCTGGGATTTCGTCACCAAACTGCCGCAAGGTATGCACACGGTAGTGGGCGAGCGCGGCGGCCGCTTGTCGGGCGGGCAACGCCAACGCATCGCCATTGCCCGGGCGCTGGCGCATCGACCGAGGTTTTTGATTCTGGATGAACCAACCAGCGCATTGGACCCCAGCAGCGAACGTACCATTTGTAATACCTTGCAGCATCTTGCGAAAAATTTCACCGTGGTGGTGGTTTCCCACCAACCGGCCGTCACCGAAGCGGCCGACCAGGTTTATTTGCTGCGTGACGGCGTACTTCAGGCTATTGACCATGGTGATTATTTCGATTTGAAAAACCGCTAGGCGCTTATGCCCATGATCCCCCGCGATAGTTTTTTTGCCGCACTTAACCGCTGCCTGAGCCGCGACTGCCACCGTTTGCTCCAGCACTGGCGGCGCTTGAACAAACAAGCAAACGCATCGGAAGCGGACTGGCACGCCTTGCAACAGCGCCTTGACCTCTCGCAAGCCCTGTACCAAAAACGGCTGGCCTCGAAACCTGCGCTGGACTATCCCGACTTACCGGTAGCCGGCAAACGTCTGGACATTATCGAAACCATCAAAAGCCACCAGGTCACCATCGTCTGCGGTGAAACCGGTTCGGGCAAAACCACCCAGTTGCCGAAAATCTGCCTGGAAGCCGGGCGCGGCGCGGCTGGTTTGATCGGCCATACCCAGCCTAGGCGCATTGCTGCACGCACGGTGGCGGCGCGGATTGCCGAGGAGCTTAACGAGCCTTTGGGCCAGTCGGTGGGTTACAAAGTCAGGTTTCATGATCAGACCCGCCCACAAGCTTTGGTCAAGCTGATGACCGACGGCCTGCTGCTGGCTGAAAGCCAAGGTGACCGCTTTCTTAGCGATTACGACACGCTGATTATCGACGAGGCGCACGAGCGCAGTCTGAATATCGACTTTTTGCTGGGCTATCTGAAATGGCTGTTGCCGAAACGGCCCGATCTGAAACTGGTGATTACCTCGGCCACCATCGACCCTGAGCGCTTTGCCCGGCATTTTGACGATGCCCCGATTATCATGGTGTCCGGGCGCACTTACCCGGTAGAAATGCGTTACCGGCCGATTGTGCAGGACGAGGAAGAAGACGAAACCAGCAGTGACCTGCAAAACGCCATTACCGATGCCGTGGATGAACTGGCGGCGGCGTTGAAAGGCAGTATTTTGATTTTCATGAGCGGCGAGCAGGAAATCAAGGAAACCACCGAAACCCTGCGCAAACACCATCCCAAAGGCTATGACATTCTGCCGTTGTACGCCAAACTCAGCGCCGCCGAGCAGAAAAGAGTGTTTGAACCGTCCGGCAAACCGCGCATCGTGCTGGCCACCAATGTCGCTGAAACTTCGCTGACCGTACCCGGCATTGTCGGCGTGATCGACCCCGGCCACGCCCGCATCAACCGTTACAGTCATCGCAGTAAAATTCAGCGCCTGCCAATCGAGCGCATTTCCCAGGCCAGCGCCCGGCAACGCGCCGGCCGCTGCGGTCGGATCGCGCCCGGCATCTGCATCCGGTTGTATTCGGAAGACGATTTCAACGCCCGCCCGGCCTTTACCGAGCCGGAAATCCAGCGTTCCAATCTGTCGTCGGTGATGTTGCAGATGGCGAGCTTGAAGCTGGGCGCGATCGAGGATTTTCCGTTTGTCGATCCGCCGGATGACAAAATGATCCGCGACGGCAAAACCATGCTGCATGAGGTCAACGCCCTGGATAAACAAGGCCGCCTGACCGACACCGGCAAACAACTGGCGCGCATTCCCGCCGACCCGAAACTGGCGCGCATGTTGTTGGCCGCCGCCGATTGGGGCTGCGTCAATGAAGTGTCGATTATCGTCGCCGCCTTGAGCATTCAGGACCCGCGTGACAAACCGGCGGAAAAAATGGCTCAAGCCGAAGCCAAACACGCCCGCTTTCAGCATCCGGAGTCGGATTTTTTAAGTCTGATCAACCTGTGGAACGATTATCAGGAGAAAAAAAAGCAGCTGTCCAACAATAAACTGCGTAAATACTGCCAGCAGAATTTTCTCTCTTATGTCAGGATGAAAGAATGGTACGACATTCACGGGCAGATTCTGGCCGTGGTCAAAGGCGAGCTGAAGCTGGCGGTGAACAGCACGCCGGCCGGTTTTGACGCCGTTCACCGGTCGCTGTTGCCGGGATTGTTATCCAACATTGGCTTTCGCCATGAGACATACGAATATCTGGGCGCGCGCGGGCTGAAGTTTTTCATTTTCCCAGGTTCCGGTCTGATGAAACTGAAACCGAAATGGATCATGGCCGCCGAACAGGTTGAAACCAGCAAAGTCTATGCGCGCACGGTGGCCAGAATCGAGCCGGAATGGATTGAATACTGCGCCCAGCACCTGATCAAACGCAATCATTTCGACCCGCACTGGGAAGCGAAAAAAGGCCGCAGCGCCATTTACGAGCGAACTTTGCTGTATGGCCTGACCTTAACCGCCAAGCGCAAAATCCCTTACGAGCATGTTGACCCGGACGCAGCGCGGACGTTTTTTATCCGCTTTGGTCTGGTGGATGGTCAATACACCAGTAAAGCGCCGTTTTTCAAGACCAATCAGGCGCTGATCGAGGAGCTGGAACAACGCCAGCATAAAAGTCGGCGCTTTGATTTTGCCGTGGATGAGGACAAGCTGTTTGCCTTTTATGACCGGAAAATTCCTGCCGAGGTCACCAACGGTGTGCGTTTTGAAACCTGGCGCAAACAGGCCGAACGCCGCGATGCCAAATTGTTGTTTCTGACCGAACAGGATTTGGCCGCTGGCGACGAGGCTTATGTCAGCGATTTTGAGTTTCCGAAAACATTAACCTCAGGGCGGCTGACGTTGCCGCTGCATTACCGTTTTGAACCGGGGCACAGCGAAGACGGCGTCAGCGTCCAGGTGCCGTTGCATCAGCTCAATCAACTGGATGAAAAACGCCTGGACTGGCTGGTGCCCGGCTTGTGGCAGGAAAAAGTAACCTTACTGCTCAAAGGGCTGCCCAAACAACTGCGCAAAGCGTTCGTACCCATCCCGGATATGGCAAGACAATGTCTGGAAGTCGAGCCCGAGCCTAAGGGTGTGTTTCTGGACTGGCTGACTAAAAGGCTGCGCCAACTGACCGGCGAGTCGGTGCCATTAACCGAATGGCGACCGGAAATCTTGCCCGATCATCTGCGTTTTAACATTCAGGTGCTCGATGACCACGGCAAAATCCTGATCCAGGGGCGCAATCTCGATGCCTTGCGCGGCAAATTTCAGGCAACGGCCAGCAGCCGGTTCGAGCAATTGGCCGAAACCGGACTCAACAAAACCGGGCTTAACCGCTGGGATTTCGGCGAGGTTCCGGAGGTGATGGAGTTTTCTGCCGAAGGCCAGACCGTGCTCGGTTACCCCGCGCTCAGCGATGCCGGCGATTCTGTTTCTCTGTCGCTGTATCCGGAGCGGGCGATGGCCGATTTTCAGCATCGTCAAGGCGTGGCCAAGTTGCTGATATTCAACGCCCGCCAGCAAGCCAAGTTTTTGCAAAAGAACCTGATCAAAGCGCCCGGCAGCGTGTTATGGCATGACCGGCTACAGGCTTTGCCACTGAAACCAGCGCGGCCAAGTTTCGGCCTGATCGAAGACGCATTGCTAAGCGTGTTTGGCGAAGGCTGCCAGGTGACCGAGGCAGTACGCGATTTGCAAGCGTTTAACCAGGTCTGGGAGCAAGGCCGCGGACAATTGGCAAGTCTCGCCCAAGACTTGCGAGAACTGATCGATGCCATTTACCAAAGTGTGCGCCGTATCGAAGCGTTACTGGAATCGTGGCCAAAAAGCCAAGCACTCAGGCAGGATGTGGAACAACAATTGGCGAAACTGCTGTTCAAAGGCTTTGTCCGCAGCACGCCGCAGGCTGTGCTGAAGCATTATCCGCGTTATTTACAGGCGGTTGAACTGCGTCTGGAAAAACGCCAGCTCGATGATCACAAACTGCGCATCAGCCGGCGCCTGGAAACGCATTATTGGCAGGCGGTGGCTGAGCGCTCGCAAAAAGAAACGTTTCTGCCGGAAACCGACCCCTACCGGTGGCTTTTGGAGGAACTTAGGGTGTCATTTTACGCCCAACAATTGAAAACGCCGTATCCAGTGTCGGAAAAACGGCTGGAAAAAGCCTGGCAACAGTGGCGTTAAAATCATTATCAGCACCACAAGCCCCGCCGACTACATGGACTATGCTCAAGGTCTTGGGAACCCTGGTGGAATGGCTGCAAGCCACTGAACAACGAGGATTGCGGCGAACATTTGCGGTGTGGATTCGCCGCGTACTGCTACCTAACCGGACACCGGGGATGGCGTTTCCTGAGTTGAACGATTTACAAGATTTGCATGAGGTACATGACATGTTGGCTGAACGTATCAAGAAATGGCCCGAGCTGTGGGAACAGCGCGGCATTCAGACAGGCATTCAGCAGGGAGAGCAGGTCGGAATACAAAAGGGTCGGATGACAGCCATGCACGACACTGCCCGCAACCTGATCGCTAGAACCGAGATGGATGACACCTTGATTGCTGAAATTTCAGGACTACCGGCAGAGGCCGTCGCAGCGCTTCGCTCCGAGACCCGGCGCTGTAATTAAGGGCCTCAATCAAGGCGCTTAAGAGGTGGCCGGCAACGGCACCTATGGATCTATTGACGATTGCATAACAGGAGCGGTCATGGCAGCCGCAAGAATCAGAAGCTGCTTGACGCTATCAAACAATCCGTGCGGCATGGAAAGATGACAACACCCAGCCTAAACCCAACCCGATATCGCTGCACCGCTCATGACCGCGACCTGAACGCGCCATCAATCTGAAGAATTTGGCGGTAAGCGCCATACCCCTGATCGCCTGGTTGCACTGGAGTTTTACCGTGTTCAGCCGCGACAGCCTATGGCGCGGCCAGGTTGTCATCTGACCTGCCAACGTCCGCCCTGCTGCTCTTGTCAGGCAGCAGGACTGGCTAACAGTGCCAGCAACAACGCCACAACCACGATAGCCGTCACGGTTAAACGGGTCTGAAAATAATCAGCGGTAATTTTTTGTTGCTGACACAAGGCATGATCAAGCCACAATAGGAGTAGAAAAGCGGCAATGCTCAATGCCAGCCATGGCTTTATGGGTAATAACAAATAACCTAGCCACAAACCAATGGCAATCAAATTGCTGAACACCGGCAATCGAACCGACCATGGCGCTGGCAAGGTTAAATGTTGGCCCCAATGACTACCCGCCATAAACGCGGCAATCACTAACGCATAAACCTGTAGCACGTGCCAGGTTTCACCCAACAACGGTAATGAGGTCACGTTAACCAGCAGCAACAACGCACAACCAACAAACGGCAAAGCGCCCGCGTAAGTCAGATACGAATAAAGTTTAGTCATAGCATCCCTTGGCAAAAAGCCATAGCATAGCAAAACCCTGCGAAGACTCACCCCGCCCTGTCACTTCTACTTTGATTCCAGGCACGTTTTTAGCGATACCGATTTGAACACACTACACTATGGACGGCACAGCCCTTAAAATAACCGTTTACTGAGCCTGCCTGCCATGCACCTACACCTGAGCCAATAAGAGGCGCACCAGCGTTTGCCGCCAACAGCAATATCACCTGAGGCCGCGAACGGAATCCCCGGGCAAGGCCCTTATGATCAGAACTTAAGCCGTTGTCATGGTGACAGCGGTTTTATTCAGGAGAATGCAATGTTTCGAAAAATTTTGCCCGGCTTGTTGCTGGTCATGCTGTTGCTGCCAACCCGAGGACAGGCCGAAGCCACGCTGCGCCTTGGTCTTTTGGCGTATGGCACGGCGCATTGGGAGTTGACGGCATTGCAAGCGCTTTCGCTTCCCGGCCTGGCCGACGTGGATTTGACCGTGCGCGAGTTAAGTACCGCTGAAGCCGGCAAAATCGCGCTGCAATCGGATGCTGTGGATATTATCGTCTCCGACTGGCTTTGGGTTGCAGCGCAACGAGCCGCAGGGCGTAATTATGCGTTTTATCCTTATTCCAAGGTATCTGGCGGCATTGTGTCGCAACCTGAACACCCACTCTCCAGCATCACCGACCTGACCGGATTGCGTATTGGCGTGGCGGGAGGCGAGCTGGATAAGAACTGGCTACTGCTGAGCGCTTTATACCGCAAAAGCACCGGTCAAGCACTTGAGCAACAGGCTCAGATTGTTTTTGCCGCCCCGCCTTTGCTGAGCCGCCAGTTACAAGCCAGGCAGCTGGATGTAGTGCTGACTTATTGGCATTTCGCAGCCAGACTGGAAGCGCAAGGTTTTCAACTTTGGCGGCAGGGCGATGCGTTATTAAACGCCATGAATCTGGAGCCTGAGCTGCCGTTTTTAGGCTATGTATTTCGGCGCGATTGGGCCGAGGCTAACCGGCCACGACTGACCGCATTCCTGCACGGTGTCGCCGAGGCGCGTGAACAACTCTGCACGAACGACACACGTTGGCAAAGCATTGTACCCCTGACCCGCAGCAAGGACAGCGTAACGCAAAATCTACTACGCCAACGCTACTGCCAAGGCCGGGTACAGGCATGGGAAAGCCGTTTGCGCAGTGAAGCCGATAACACATTTAAGGTCTTGCAGGCACTCAGTGGCAGCCGCTTAACCGGCAAGCAGCGCGAGCTTGACCCTAAGACCTTCTGGTCATTGTCCGCACCATGAAAGCAAGCGTGATCCGCATCACTTCCCTGGGCATTTTTGTACTGCTCTGGCAAACATTGGCCTGGTGGTTGCACGATCCGGCATTACCCGGGCCATGGCAAGTATTCAGCCTGTTGATTGAGGAGGCCGAACGCGGCGCTTTGTGGCGACATCTTGGCGCTACCTTGATGCGAATGCTGGTCAGCTTCAGCGTGGCCATGGCCATTGGTTGCGGCATTGGCTTAGGCTTAGGCTTAAGCCGCTGTCTGGATGTTTGGTTTTATCCCTGGCTGATGATTATTCTCAATGTGCCGGCGTTGGTCACCATTATTTTGTGTTATGTATGGCTGGGCCTGACCGAAACAGCGGCACTGTTGGCTGTGGTGCTGAATAAAACCCCTAATGTCGCGATCACCCTGCGCGAGGGTGTGCGCGCCCTGGATCAAGAGTTGCTGGCCATGGCGCGCTGTTATCGGCTGGGTTGGCGCAAAACACTGCACCATGTTATCTGGCCGCAATTACACCCTTACCTGATGGCGGCAACCCGCTCAGGATTGGCGCTGATCTGGAAAATTATTTTGGTGGTGGAATTATTAGGGCGTAGCGAAGGTGTGGGTTATCAATTGCATCTGTTCTTTCAATTGTTCGATGTGGCCGGTATTTTGGCCTACACCGTGGCGTTTCTGGGCATTATTGGCGTTATTGAGTTGGCCATACTGAAACCACTGGATCGCTATCAATGCAGGTGGCGGACATGAGTGCCGTGCGCATTGCGATTGACGAGAAGCGTTATGCCAATGGCGCTGTTGTCATTGCCAATTTTCAACTGACCCTGGCCACGCATGAGTTTGTCTGCCTGGTGGGCCCCTCCGGCTGCGGCAAAACCACTCTGCTCAATCTGATTTCCGGGTTGGATGGCGACTTTACCGGCACGATACAGTGGCCTAACCCGAATAACCGTCTTAAAGTGGGTTACATTTTTCAAAACCCGCGCCTGCTGCCCTGGCGCACGGTACGCGAGAACATTACCTTGCCGCTGACCGCCGGGCAGTATGATGCCGCGACCATCGATGCCATGCTGGCCAGCATGGACCTAACCGACGTGCAACACGCCTACCCCGGTCACTTGTCCCTGGGCATGAATCGGCGCGTGTCTATCTTAAGAGCATTCGCGACCGACCCGGAATTGCTGTTGATGGATGAACCCTTTGTGTCGCTGGACCCGGCCACGGCGCGACAAGCCCGGTTTTTATTATTACAATTGTGGCGGCAACGCCCGCATACGGTTTTGTTTGTCACGCACGATTTGCGCGAAGCCATTGTTCTGGCTGATCGCTTGATTTTCCTGGCCGCTAAACCCATGTCCGTGATAGGTTGCGAAAAAGTCACCTTGAACGATCAGCAGCGTCAGGATGAGCAAGCGGTGGAAGCGTTTAGGAATGACCTGATGACCCGGGTCAGCGGATTCGGTTACACTTTTTAACCTTAGAGGAATGTATATGAAGAGCAGTTATTTGATATTGGGGCTATTGGCTATTTCCGGAAGCCTGCATGCGGAAAACTACCCTGCCGCTAACTTTGAGCCTAAAGTCGTTTATCAGGATCAGTCCTTAATCACTCAAGCCGAGACCGCTTCCAATAAGGCTGCTGATCCGCGCTACCCGGCAACAAACTTTCAACCTAAGGTGCTGTTCAGAGATAAACAAGCAATGGCCATGAACCAGTTTGACCCAGACTTTCCCGCCGCTTATTTCCAGCCTAAAGTTATTTATCCTTAAACCATAAACCAACCCGGAAGCACGCGACCAAAAAGGGTAACCGTTCACCGACCTAAGCCGGTCATACTTGCTAAAACAAGTCTACAGCATTATGGCTGTGAACGGTTACTCCCGGAACATGCTTAAGAGCTGGAATCAACCAACCGGGTCAATGAACATCCCGCCAGTATTCCTTCTTCAGCAGATACGCTAACAGCGTAAACATCAGAATAAAGAACAGCACATATTTACCCATGCTTTTGCGTTCCAACTGCACAGGCTCAGCAGCGTAGACCAGAAAGTTGACCAGATCATTCACCCAGCCATCAAACTCATGCGGCGCCAACTGTCCTGGCTGATGCAACACCAGGTGATCAAGTACTTTCTGGCCTTGCACCGTTTTGAATACTGCCTCTTGTTCGCCTTGCAACTGCCAAAGCACATTCGGCATGCCCACATCCGGAAACACAACATTGTTCGTGCCTAACGGCTTGCTGGGGTCATCATAAAAACCGGTCAGGTAGGTAAATAGCCAGTCAGCGCCACGAACGCGTGCGATCAAAGATAAGTCCGGCGGCGTAATGCCGAACCATTTGGCCGAATCATGTCCGTTCATAGCCGTCAGCAACGGATCGTAAATGCCTGCGCCAACCGGAGCAATATCTTTCAGCACGGTCTCTTCCGGCAGCTCAAAATCCAGAGAGATTTTCAAGTAACGAATGTATTTCGCTGAATGGCAACCTAAGCAATATGTGACAAAATTTTTCGCGCCTCGCTGTAAGGATTGTTGATCGGTCAAATCAATACGTGCGTGTTTCAGATCAACACCTGATGCCGAGGCACCGGCAAGTGATGGCAATAACAAACTTAACCATAGAATCAGGGTTTTCATATCAATCCAGGCTTTTTTTCAGTTTTTTCAGAAAGCGAACCAGGATACAGCCAATGGCTGAAAAATCCGGTTTGCGCTGCCAGGTACCTCCTTGAGTGGGAACAGTCGCTTCTTCATACAGCTCAATAAGCTCGGGCACTCTTTCTTCAAGCGTGGGCTGCATGGTCAGACGCTCAGGCTGAGGCTTGGCTTTTTCCCAGCGCGTATAAAGCGGCATTAACAGGAAAAATCCGAAGTAAATCACTGTCAACACCCGTGCCACCATGGTCGCGCCCGGCGTCGCCGGCTGAGTCCCAAGGTAACCTAACCCCAAGAAACTGATGACAAACAACAACAGCGCCTTTTTGAATAAACCACCACGGTAGCGAATAGATTTCACCGGACTGCGATCCAGCCATGGCAATAAAAATAAAATGGCAATCGCGCCACCCATGGCGATAACGCCGGCGAATTTGTCCGGCACCGCACGCAAAATGGCGTAAAAAGGCGTGAAATACCAGACCGGAGCGATATGTTCCGGAGTGGTTAACGGGTCGGCTGGAATGAAATTGGCATGTTCCAGAAAATAACCCCCCATTTCCGGAAAATAAAACACCACCACAGCAAAGAAAAACAAAAATACCCCGACGCCGAAAATATCCTTGACCGTGTAATACGGGTGAAACGGAATGCCATCGACCGGAATACCTTGGGCGTCTTTATTCTTTTTGATTTCGATACCATCCGGGTTGTTGGAGCCGACTTCATGCAATGCCACGATATGAAGAAATATCAGCAGAATCAGCACCAACGGCACGGCAATGACATGAAAGGCAAAGAATCGGTTCAAGGTGGCGTCCGAGACCACATAATCGCCCCGAACCCACAACGATAACTCATCGCCAAATACCGGTATCGCGCTGAACAGGGAAATAATCACTTGCGCGCCCCAGTAGGACATTTGCCCCCAAGGCAGCAGATAGCCCATGAAGGCTTCCGCCATCAGCGCCAGGAAAATCAGCATGCCGAAAATCCACACCAACTCCCTGGGCTGTTTGAACGAGCCGTAGATAATGCCGCGGAACATGTGCAGATACACCACGATAAAAAAGGCCGAGGCGCCGGTGGAATGCAGATAACGCACCAGCCAGCCCCAGCTGACATCACGCATGATGTATTCCACCGAATCGAACGCCAACTCGGCGTCGGGCTTATAGTTCATGGTCAGCAAGATACCGGTAAGCAGCTGATTGACCAGCACCAACAGTGCTAAAGAGCCAAAGAAATACCAGAAGTTGAAATTTTTCGGCGCGTAGTAATGCGCCATGTGTTCATTCCATAGCTTGGTCAGCGGAAATCGGTCTATGACCCAGTTGCCGACCTGTGTCAAACGAGTAGGTTTCATGCGCTTGCCTCCACAACAGGGTCTTCGCCGACAATCAAAACCTCGTCATCGACAAAACGATAAGGGGGAATTTCCAGATTTGTAGGCGCGGGCACGCCCTGGAATACCCGGCCTGCCAGATCAAACCATGAACCATGACAAGGACAGAAAAAACCGCCTTGCCAATCAGGCCCTAAGTCTGCGGGCGCAATTTCAGGACGAAACGTTGGCGAGCAGCCTAAGTGTGTGCACAAGCCAATGGCAACAAAAATTTCCGGCCGTACTGCACGCCCGGCATTTTTTGCGTAAGCGGGCTGCAAGGATTCATTCGACATCGGATCGCGTAACTTATCATCCAAGGTACCCAGCATTTCCAAAACTTTGGCGGTACGATTCAAAATCCACACCGGCTTACCGCGCCAGGCTACGCGCAGCAGCTGGCCTGGCTCCATTTTGCTTAAATCGACCGTGACCGGGGCACCTGCGGCCATGGCCTTGGTGCTAGGTTGCATTTGCGCAAGAAAAGGCACCGCGACGTAACCGGCGCCCACCGTGCCAACCACGGTCACAGCCGAGGTCAGAAATTGACGTTTGGACTTATCGACGTCATTACTCATAAGTGTTACTCCTGGGTTGAAGCAGGCGATTTTTGTGATTATGCCTGGCTGTCCCCTCAAACCAGGCCGATTGATCCGATTCATCGCTGAATCGTAAGGGCGGTCAATATACCATCACCTTCAGTCAATATAGAAGCTTTTAGTAAACAGTCTGTCCCAAATAGCGCTCTCAGACAGCCCCTATACGCCCTGTCCTTGTTTTTTTATGGCTGGCATGTCAGTCTTTGCGTTTAACTGTGCCAGTGTCATGGTTATACTTTTACCGCTATGACTTGATTTATCCGGCAGCACTGTTAAACCTGCAAGAAAAGCAACTGTCTTTACCGACGGCCTGCGCATCACTCATCATCAAAAAACCGTCATGATCATTAAAACCGAACCTGCCATACCCAGCAGCCAAATCACACCAGAAGCGGTTTATCAACAGCGCCGCAGCTTACTGAAAGCCGCGCTCGGCACAACTCTGGTCGCCGCCTGGCCCGCCCAGAGCAAAGCGCAAGGCCATTATTCAGACGTCGGCAAAGGCCCGTATTCACTGGACATCCCCCCTACCTCGGTCGAGGATGTCAGCAGTTACAATAACTACTACGAGTTTTCCACTTCCAAAACCGAGCCTGCTGTGCTGGCGCAACGACTCACCATCGAACCTTGGACACTGATTGTTGAAGGTGAAGCGGAAAACACAGGCACGTTCGACCTCGAACAGATACTGCGCGAACAGCCTCTTGAAGAACGTATTTACCGATTTCGCTGCGTTGAGGCCTGGGCCATGGTGGTTCCCTGGATTGGCTTCCCTCTGGGGCGTTTGCTGAAACAATTCAAACCCACTGAACAAGCCAAATTCGTGGAATTCACCAGCTTGTATCGACCTTCGGAAATGCCGGGCCAAAAACGCGGCGTGCTGCCTTGGCCTTATGTAGAAGGCTTGCGGATCGATGAAGCCATGCACTCTTTAACATTACTAGCGGTTGGCATGTATGACGACCGGCTACCCAAACAGAACGGTGCCCCCTTGCGGCTGGTGGTACCATGGAAATACGGCTTCAAAAGCACAAAAGCGATCGTTAAAATTCGCTTCACCCGCAATCAACCCCGCACCGCCTGGAATGTAGCGGCGCCCAATGAATATGGCTTTTACGCCAACGTCAATCCAGACGTTGCTCATCCACGCTGGAGCCAGGCTCGTGAACGTTTGCTAGGCGCCAGCATTTTCACCCCTAAACATCCCACACAATTGTTCAACGGCTACGCCCGGCAAGTGGCATCACTCTACAGCGGCATGGATTTGCAACGGTTTTTCTAAGCCGCGCAGCCAACCCGGCGCACCTCACTAAACGCGTGGCCGCCAAGGGGCCATAAAAAAGCCATCTACCAAATCGGCAGATGGCTTTTAAGGTAACCTTTGCCAGGTTAACCCGATGAGATACGTCACTTTATAGCTTCGTAGGCTGGCTTGAGGTACGAAACCCAGCGTTTTCCTTACCTTGTTCTGGGTATCGCTGTACCCAGCCTACGGACTGAACGAGTCAGTCAATTCGCAAGATGGATAAGCCTGAAAGGTACATCCACCAAAAGGCCGCAAACCCTTGGTAGATCGGCTGAAGCTTATCCATCCTAAGAACTCTATCGGCTTCCTCCTTTTCCCAAGGGGGATTTTTTCAGGCTGTGAACCGTGACGCTTTGTAAGGGACTGGCCGTCAAAGCATATAGACAAATACAAACAAGCCCAGCCAAACTACATCGACAAAATGCCAATACCAGGCGGCTGCTTCAAAGGCAAAATGATTTTCCTTGCTGAAATGGCCTTTACTGGCACGAAATAACACCACGGTCAGGATGATAGCGCCGATGCAAACATGCAAGCCATGAAACCCGGTCAGCATGAAGAAAGTGGAACCATAAATCCCTGAACCCAGCGTTAACCCCATGTCGCTATAGGCTTCGTGGTATTCAAAAGCTTGAAAGCCAACAAACAAAAAGCCCAGAATGACTGTGGCAATCAGTCCTTTCACTAACTGGTCGCGATGACCTGCCAACAAGCCATGATGCGCCCAGGTAACAGTGACACCACTGGTTAACAGAATCAGGGTATTGAGAAATGGAATCCCCCACGCGCCCATCGGCTCGAATTCACCGCCAATTTCGCCCGGTCCATTGGTAGGCCATATAGCCTCAAAACCGGGCCATAACAACTCTGTGCCACGCCCAGGGCCATCACCGATACCCGCCAGCCAAGGCACAGACAGCGTGCGCGTATACCATAGCGTGCCAAAAAATACCGCGAAAAACATGACTTCAGAAAAGATAAACCAAACCATGCCCATCCGGTAAGACACGCCGACTTGATGGCTGTACATACCCGATTCACTTTCCACGGCTTGTAAACTAAACCAGCCAGCCAGCATCACCAGAAAAATGGCAAAACCCAGCACCATCATGGTGGAGCCCACGCTGGAGCCATTAAGTAAATTGGCAAAACCTGCCAACAGCATCATCAAACCCGCGGTGCCTAAAGCCGGCCAGGTTGCTTTGTGAGGAATGTAATAGGAATTTTCAGACATAGCGAATCTCGTCAGTTAGAGTTGGAATCGGTGTTATCAAAAAACGTGTACGCTAAGGTAACCGTCTTGAATTTCTCCGGCAAATCCGGCTTGATGACAAAGCGCATGGGCATGCTAAGCGCCTCACCCGGGGCGAAGTGTTGTTCGTTAAAACAGAAACATTCGGTTTTCTGCAAAAATTCTGCCGCCAGCCCCGGTGTCACGCTGGGAATGGCGCGTGCCACCATGGGGCGATCGGTCAGATTCCTGGCATAAAAGTTCACCGTGTAGTATTGACCGGGATGGATACTGAGCTTGGCGGTTTCCGCACGAAACTCGATGGGCGCATCCCCCACCGAGGTGACAAATTCCATGGTCAAGGTGCGCTCGGTATCGATGTTGTAAACCGTCTCGGCAATGGCCTGATCGCCCGTTTTCCCATTCAGGCCGGTAATGTCGCAAAACACGTCATATAATGGCACTAACGCAAAACCAAAACCAAACATCAACACCGCAAAAATCGACATGCGGGTTAACAGTCGGCGATTTTTTATTTCGACGTCAGTACTCATGCCTGGCCGGCCTGCCACATGGCAAAAAGATAAATGGCCACCACCACCAGTGACAGCACTACCACGATTAACCAATTTTTTTGTTTCAGGTTCATTCGCAAGACTCCGGTTACGACTGGGGTCGACCCACCACTCTCAGGCCTGACCGACAACAATCATGATTGTGGCCTGTCAGCATTTCAACAGCCACCCCAGCGCGGTTTACAACCCCATCAAGGCGCAAGAACAACCAAGGATTACCCGTTGTCATAACCAGGCGGCAGCACAGGCCAGCCGCCTGATTGCCAGATTTCTATAAATGCTCGGTCGGAATTTTTTCCGGTGGGGTGGTAAAGCTGTGATACGGCGGTGGTGACGGCAGCGTCCATTCCAGACCATGTTTGGCAGCATCTTCCCAAACCTCGTCACTCACTTTTTCACCGGTACCACCGCGAATGGTTTTAACCACGTTGTACAGGAACAACAACTGACTTAAACCAAACACAAACGCGCCGATACT
This sequence comes from Methylococcales bacterium, assembly GCA_032251045.1. Taxonomy (GTDB): domain Bacteria; phylum Pseudomonadota; class Gammaproteobacteria; order Methylococcales; family Methylomonadaceae; genus JAVVEW01. Next base: position 17,090 of record JAVVEW010000017.1, on the reverse strand, counting down.
GGACACCATGTTCCAATCTGCAAACTGCACCGCATAATCGGGAATACGCCGTGGCATGCCGGCCAGACCCAAAAAGTGTTGCGGAAAGAACAGCACGTTAACTGAGAACGCCGACAACCAGAAATGCAGTTTACCCAGCCGCTCGTCATACATATTACCGGTCCATTTTGGCAACCAGAAGTAAGCCGCCGCCATCAGAATAAACACAGAACCCGGCACCAGTGTGTAGTGAAAATGCGCGACGATAAAATACGTATCGTGGTATTGGAAATCTGCAGGCGCTATCGCCATCATCAAGCCGGTAAAGCCACCTAGCGTGAATAACACCACGAACGCCACTGCAAATAACATCGGCGTTTCAAAGGTCATCGCGCCTTTCCACATGGTCGCCGTCCAGTTAAACACTTTAACGCCGGTGGGAATGGCAATCAGCATGGTCGCATACATGAAATACAATTCACCGCCAACCGGCATGCCTACCGTGAACATGTGGTGCGCCCAAACGATAAATGACAAAAAGGCAATGGAGGCTGTGGCATAAACCATCGAGCTATAGCCAAACAACGGCTTGCGGGCAAAAACCGGAATAATGGTCGAGGCCACGCCAAAGGTCGGCAAAATCATCACATACACTTCCGGGTGTCCGAAGAACCAGAAGATATGTTGATACAGTACCGGATCGCCACCGCCAGCAGCATCAAAGAAGCTGGTGCCAAAAAAGCGGTCAGTCAGCAACATGGTCACCGCACCCGCAAACACGGGCATGATGGCAATCAGCAAGAACGCGGTGATTAACCAGGTCCAGACAAACAAAGGCATTTTCATCAAGGTCATGCCGGGGGCGCGCATGTTCATGATAGTCGCGATAACATTGATCGCACCCATGATCGAGGAGACCCCGAGCAAATGCACCGAGAAAATGGCAAATGGCAGGGCCGCACCGGTTTGCAACACCAACGGCGGATATAAGGTCCAGCCGGAAGCCGGCGCCCCCCCCTCCATGAACAATGTGCTGGCCAGCAGCAAGGCACCTGCTACCAACAACCAGAAACTCATGTTGTTCATGCGCGGCAGCGCCATATCAGGCGCCCCGATCATTAAAGGAATCTGCCAGTTGGCCAGGCCGACAAAAGCCGGCATGACCGCGCCAAATACCATGATCAATGCGTGCATGGTGGTCATGGAATTGAAAAACTGCGGCTCCACGAATTGCAAGCCCGGCTCAAACAACTCCGCCCGGATCACCAATGCCATCGCACCACCCACAAAAAACATGGTCAGCGCGAACAACAGGTATAAGGTACCGATATCTTTATGGTTAGTGGTGATAATCCATCTTAAAAAGCCTTTTTGCGGGCCGTGATCATGATGTTCATCATGATCGTCATGGCTGGTAACTACCGAAGACATGTCTTACCTCTCGATTTTAAGTTTGATTAGTGGGAATCAACCGTTGTCGGCGTCCTTAGACAACGCCTTAATGGTGCTAGGCTGCACGCTGTCGCCAACCGAATTACCCAAGGCATTGCGTGTATAAGTGATGACAGCGGCAAAATCCGTGGCCGATAACATGGCACCGAATGCCGGCATCATGCCCTTGCCGTTGTAAACCAGATCGATTTGCGCGTCGATTTCGCCATTAACCACGGCACTGTTACTGATTGCCGGGAAGTTACCCGCAATACCGGAACCGTCGGCCATGTGACAGGTCGCGCAGTTCTGACTGTACACTTTTTCACCTTCTGCGATAAGATCTTCAACGCTCCAGGTTTGTTCCGCCTGCTCCGAAGCCTGCACCGCCTCAGCGCGTTGTTCGGCAACCCATTGATCGTATTCATCCTGCTCCAGGGCGATCACCACAATCGGCATAAAGCCGTGATCGCGGCCACACAGCTCGGTACACTGGCCACGATAAGTACCCGGCTCATCGACATAAGTCCAGGCCTCGTTGATGAAACCTGGAACGGTATCTTTTTTCCAACCTAAGTCAGGCACCCACCATGAGTGCAGAACATCCGCCGATGTAAACAGGAAACGAATTTTTTTCTTGGTGGGAATGACCAGAGGGTTATCGACATTGAGCAGATAATTAGGCACCGAGCGTGGATCGATACCGGAATTCAATTGCCGCGCCCGGTTACTGGCTTCATCCAGCGTACTGAAGAAATGCACGCCATTATCGAGATATTCATATTCCCATTTCCATTGCCAGCCGGTTACCTTGATGGACATATCGGCTGCTGAAACATCATCGAGTTCCAGCATGGTTTTGGTCGCAGGAATGGCCATACCCACCAGAATCAATGTGGGGATGATGGTCCATAAAATTTCAACTTTGGTACTCTCATGGAACTGTGCGGCAACATGTCCTTTTGATTTACGGTGATGGTAAATCGAATAGAACATGACACCAAACACGGCAATGCCGATAAATACACAGATCCACAAGATCAGCATATGCAGGCTAAAAATATCGTGACTGATACCGGTCACACCTTTAACCAGGTTGAGTTTATAGTCCGCATGAGCAGTATCCAGGCCAACGAGCACTAAGCTAAGATATGCCAGCGGATATTTGAGAGTGTTCACGGAGCTGCCTCCCTAAAAATTACTGAAGTTATAGTCGTAATGTGATGATTAACGCCCGTTGCCTTACCTTGTAGTAGCCAAATGACGTAAAGATAAAGATTTGGAAGTGCCTTGCTCAAACGGCGCTATCGGCAACATCAGCCCATCAGAACGCACAGCCCAAGCATAAACCGGACAATTCTAACGCAACGGCCTGGGACAAACCAGATTAACTGGGAAAATCACGACAGGCGGCTATGTAAACTCAAGCTTCCTGGCTTTATTTTGCCCCCCCGGATAGGCCAGCAGCGCCGGGTTGGTGGCTAGACAGCAAAGCCTGATAAAACGGCAACTGATGAATGCGCCGGTCAATTTTATCCAGCATTTGCTGGTAAGGCGGGCTGTAAACATACCCAAATTGTTTTTTTAAGGCTCGGCCAGTCAGTTGCTCAGGCAAATCCAGAAAATCAGGAATAAATGCCTGATAGCTATGTGCAGTCGCCATTTGCTGCTGCAAGGCGCGTGCGCTGGCCGGTGATGCCACCGCAATCTGACCGAAACGCATACCAGCACGGTTAATGGCTAAATCGATAAAACTGAAGCCGCTATCACCTTGTGCGTCGCGCAGTTCTTTTTCAAGGCCCAGCAAATTCGCCAAATGCTCGCCGCTGCTGACGGTCATGGTTGCCGATGCCATGAAATGGCGGGCCAAATCCTGGCGCTTATAGATATAAGCCGGATACACTCGCATGGACGGTAAACGGCTTGCCGGGGGCAGCAAGGGCAACAAATCATGCCCGTTTACATATTCGTTAACGGTATACAGGATGATCCGGTTTTCTTCGACCGCCTGCTCAGGGGACGATTGCGCCAGGGCGGTTTTGAACAATGGCTGCAATAAATCAACCAGCGACAGCAACCATTCAGGATCGTGACGCTCGATAATATCCGCCAACTGCTGTTGATAAAAAAGGCTACGTTGCTGATCCAACGGAGCCGCTAACAAATCAGCTGGCATCTGTTGCTGCCCAGGCTCGGTTTTGTAGGCCAGATGCAATTCGTCTCCTGCCAACTCGTAATCCAGTATCTGACCGGTGAACAACAGAAAGTGCTGTTTGAGATGCGCCCATTTAACCGCCGTGCGGAACATGAGTTCAGCCAACTCATCGGCGATTTGCAGGCGTCCAATACGCATATTGCTCAGACGAGTACGTCCGAAGGCCTTACCCACCTCAACACTGATATTCAGATAGCAGACTTCATATCGATTAGGTAAGGTCATCGTCATGTCAATCAGCACCGACGCCGGCGTTATGCGCAGCCGTGTCGCAGCGGGCAAGATCTGATTCGACAGATAATACAAAACCAGATTGAGATCACGCTGACTGAGCGTCACCGTACGGATGTAAGGCGTGACCACCCGCCCCTGAAAGACTTGTTGTGCCCGTTCGATATCCAGCGGGTTCAGCGGCCACCGGGTTTGTACCTGAGGCCGGTCGGAAAGTGCCAGCCACACAATGACGGCACTCACCGCGACCGGCAGCACGACCAGGGTCAACAACGCCCGTAAAACGCCGAGCACCCCCATCACGATCAGCGGTACTCGAAACGGTAACCCGCCTTCTCCAGGTAGTCGCGTTCTGTATCCAGATCCGCCTGAGTCAAGGGCGCATTAGCCAACCACTGATCGGGAAAACCGAGTTTCAGCTTATGCTTCCAAGGCTTCCAGCTTAACTGACACGTCGGTGGCGCGGCATCCTGGCGACTGCGGTGTAACAAGCACGCCAGCCTAAGCAGAATCGCCATCAACGGCGCCCATTCCCGCCATGGCTCCGGCAAAGCGGCAAAGCGGCTTAAACTGAATTTTTTACGATGCGACCTGACCAACGCTTCCAGCAATAGTTGATCTTGCCGGGAAAAACCGGCCAGATCCGCATGAGCCAGAATGTAGGCACTGTGCTTGTGATACTGACTGTGTGCGATATCCTGCCCCAGCTCATGCAAATCAGCCGCCCAGTCCAGATATTGACGCATGCTTTCCAGCTGGTTTTCGGTCAACGTTGTCAACGACACCTGAGCCAACAGGGCCTGCAATGTTTGTTTGATACGCGCCGCATGAGCTTGGTCGGTATGATAGCGCTCGCATAGCATGGCAACGGTTTCCGCCCGAATATCGTGATCGTAAAGTCGGCCCAGCAAATCATAAACCAGGCCTTCGCGAAGTGCGCCATCGGCAACTGTCATATGCCGAATACCCAGACTCTGGAAAGTAGCCTGCACAATGGCCACACCTCCCGCAAACACCGGCACACGCTCAGGATCCAGCCCAGACAAGGCAAACTCCTCACTGTGCTGACACCGGCTCATCGCGGCCAACAACGCCTCCAGCGCCTCCGGGGTAATACCACCATGACTCCAGCCCGATGCCGTTAATACCCGATCGATGGCGCGCAAACTACCCGAAGCACCAATCGCCTCCTCAAACGCATCGACATGAAAAATACGCTGATAAGGCTCTAGTTGTTGCTGGGCGAACAATACCGCCTGATGCATGGCTTTAGCGCTGTATTCGCCTCGCGGGAAATAAGCTTTACTGACCGAAACACAGCCCATCTCAAGGCTTTCCTTGCGCTTAGGGCTATCACCCTGACCGATAATGTATTCCGTGCTGCCGCCACCAATGTCCATCACCAAACGTGACGGCGCTGAACTGGCTATGCTATGCACAACGCCCTGATAAATCAGCCGCGCCTCCTCGACGCCGGCGATAATATCCACAGGATGCCCCAATACCTGTTCCGCCTTTCGGATAAAATCGGCTGCATTCAGCGCATTACGCAAGGTATTGGTCCCAACCACCCGCACACTGCCCGGCGGAAAACCACGCACACGCTGACCAAAGCGTTCCAGACAGGCTAGCGCACGTTCCTGCGCATCGCCGGTTAATTGCCCCTGACTGTTCAGGCCACTGGCCAGGCGCACCATTTCCTTAAGGCGGTCGATGGTGTGTAATTTACCGTCCTTGACTCGACATACGATCATATGAAAGCTGTTTGAGCCCAAATCAATAGCGGCAACGGTTTCAGGAAGTGCTTTAATCACAGAATTATCGTGGATGGTTGCATGGGTTGAAAGGCGCGGTTAAGGTATAGCCTTGGCTATGCAGCCACGCCCGATGCGGCAATTCACCGAACCAGGCGCCGGGCAATGACAATCCGCGCAAGGGACTGTCATGCGCGACCGATTTTTAACAGACGGCAACCAGGATAGAACATGAACCGCAAGCGGCGCTCACTTTACCCGATTTGCCCCGATTCGTTAAGCTTTGCTTGGCCTTTATGACCGCACTCACACTAACCCAACTCAAAAAAACCTACCGCAACGGCTTTACCGCCCTGAAAGGCATTGACCTCACCGTGGAAAAAGGTGAGTTTTTTGCCTTGCTTGGCCCTAATGGCGCTGGCAAATCAACGACGATTGGCATTATCAGCTCGCTGGTCACCCTGACTTCCGGCCAGGTCAAAGTGTTTGGCTATGATCTGATCAAACAACGCAACCAGGCTAAGCAATTGATTGGCGTAGTGCCACAGGAAATCAACTTCAACCAGTTTGAAACCGTTGAACAAATCGTGCTCAATCAGGCCGGTTATCAAGGCATTTCCAGCAAAGATGCCAAACGGCGCTGCCAAATCGTGCTGGAACAGGTTGATTTATGGGATCGGCGCAAAAGTATATCGCGGCGCCTATCCGGCGGCATGAAACGCAGACTGATGATCGCACGGGCCATGGTACATGACCCCAAACTTCTGATACTGGACGAACCGACCGCCGGCGTTGATATCGAGATCCGCCGCTCCATGTGGATCATGTTGACCCAACTCAACCAACAAGGCACGACCATTATTCTGACCACGCACTATCTGGAAGAAGCGGAAAACCTATGTCGACACGTCGCCATGATCGATCATGGCGAAATTGTAGAAAACTCCAGTATGCGCGAATTATTACAACGACTACCGGCTGACCATTTCATTCTCGACCTAAAACAACCGCTGACCTCTCCGCCAAAACTGGCCGACTTTGCCCTAACCCAGGTCAGCCCGACCGCACTGGAAGTGATGGTGCCTAAGCACAAAGCTCTGAACGCGCTGTTTCAGCAACTGAGCGCACACGGCATTCAAGTCATCAGCCTGAAAAACAAGGCCAATCGCTTAGAGCAACTGTTTCTTGATCGATTAAGCCTTAACGAACGCACCTGACACGCCAGGCTCAAGCTATACCTTTTGCGCTTCACATCCCGATGCCGTAGCTGATCTGCGATGAGCATAAAAACTCGCGCTTTACATTTTATTGAGAATTGTTATCATTAGCATCTAAGCTCTTTCGAGGTTATTTGCCATGTATATATGTCTCTGCAAAGCGGTTTCAGATAAAGCCATTCAACATGCCATTGAACAAGGCCATTGCTCCAAACGACAAATCCGGGAATGCCTAGGCGCCGGCAGCGTTTGTGGCCAATGCACACCACAAATCAAATCAATGCTTGACCGAGCCTACTCGAACCCTCTTATAATGCCAGACCCTGTCCCTGCCTAACCACCAACGGAGCCTTCATGAAAGGAGACACTCAAGTCATCGCCTACCTCAATCAGGCGCTGGAAAACGAACTGGTCGCCATCAATCAGTACTTTCTGCATGCACGCATGTACAAAAACTGGGGCTACAGCAAGCTCAACGAAAAGGAATATCACGAATCCATCGACGAAATGAAACACGCCGACAGCCTGATCGAACGGATTTTGTTTCTCGAAGGCCTCCCAAATCTGCAAAAGCTGGGCAAGCTGCTGATCGGCGAAAACCCCAAGGAAATGCTGTCCTGTGACTTGACGCTGGAACACCAGGCCGTTCCTCTGCTACGTAAAGCCATTGTGCATTGTGAATCCGTACAAGACTTTGTCTCACGCGACTTACTGGCCGACATCCTCGCCAGCGAGGAAGAACACATCGATTGGCTGGAAACCCAACTGGCGCTGATTGATCAACTGGGCCTGGAAACTTATCTGCAAGCTCAGCTATAGCCGATCCCGAAGCGCGTTAACCACATAATAACTGTGCACAGTCTGAAAAGCCCCCTCAATCCCCCTTTGGCAAAGGAGAAAGCCGGTTGAGCAGGCGTGTAACCGTTCACCGGCTTAAGTCGGTAAACGGCTACATCAGGGCTCACCTAAGAGCGTAGGATTCGCAGCCATTAAGCCTCAGCACGGGTGACGGCATACTTAGATTACCCCTTACCTGAGAAGCCTGTCCTTGTGAGAATGACTGATCGCCCAAGGTTACGGTTGACGCACCCTGCCCTGACGGGTTAGATTGCTTGCCATTCAGGAACCACAGCCCCCCGATCTGATGAATAACACTGTCCAAGGACTGACCGAAGACGTTGTCTCCGAGTACCTTAAAGTTCATCCCGAATTCTTCCAGCACCATGAAGAATTGCTCATCGATCTAAAAATTCCCCACCCCAGCGGCGCGGCCGTGTCTTTAGTCTCGCGGCAATTAGAAATCCTGCGCGACAAGCATCAGAACCTGGAAAACCAGCTGTCGGCGTTAATTGATATTGCCCGCGACAACGACACCGCCATGCAACGCATGCACCAACTAGCCCTGGCCTTGCTGGAAGCGCGCACGCTTGAACAGCTGCATGAACACTTACAATATGTATTGCTGGAATACTTCGGAACCGACTTTGTCGCCCTGAAAATTCGCGGCGAGTATCCTGAATGCCCGTTAAGCGAGCTATTTCTGTCCGAACACGACTTACGCTGGGAACAACTCCTCCCCATTTTGGAGCGCAACCAACCCAAGTGCGGACGGCCAACACTGGCCCAGGCCCGGCTATTGTTTGCCGATAACGCCATGGCGGTGCATTCCTGCGCCATTATCCCCATGGCTTATGCCAAACTCGAAGGCGTATTGGCCATCGGCAGCAGGGAAGAAGGCCGTTTCCACCACAGCATGGGCCACTTGTTTCTGGAGCACATGAGTCAACTGATCGCCACCCGCCTGATCGCCTTGCTGAACTGACGCCATGGATCAGCAATTAAGCGCTTTTCTGGATTATCTGCGTTACCAGAAGAACGCCTCACCGCACAGCCTTTCGGCGTATCGGCTTGATTTAGAACAACTGCGCGACTACTGCCGCAAACACACACTCACCGACTGGGCTACGCTGACAACGGCCGATATTCGCGCCTTTATCGCGCAACGCCACCGCCAAGGTATCCATGGCAAAAGCCTGCAACGACAACTATCCGCCATTCGCGGCCTGTATCGTTATTTGCTTACCCAGAACCTGACTGAGCAAAACCCTGCACAATCGGTGCGCGCCCCGAAAAGCCCGCGCAAACTACCCAATGTGCTGGATGTCGACCAAACTGCCGCCTTGCTGGATGCGCCTGCCGATTCGCTGTTGGAAGTTCGTGACCAGGCCATGTTCGAGCTATTTTACTCCTCCGGCCTGCGTTTGAGCGAACTGACCGAGCTCGATCTTGACGACTTAAATATCCAGACCGCCAGCGTGCTGGTCAAAGCCGGTAAAGGCGGCAAATCACGCCTCCTGCCCGTGGGTAGCAAAGCCCTGTCGGCCTTGCGGCAATGGCTGAAACAGCGCGCCAAACTGATACCTAAAACCCAGGCCATCTTTATTTCCAAGCGCGGCCAACGCATCAGCCCCCGCGCCGTGCAATTGCGCCTGAAGACCTGGTGCCGAAACAAAAACATTCCCATCGCCACCCATCCGCATATGCTCCGGCATTGTTTCGCCAGTCATTTGCTCGAATCCAGTCAAGACCTGCGTGCCGTGCAGGAATTATTGGGCCACAGCAATATCAGCACCACCCAAGTTTACACGCATCTGGACTTTCAGCACCTGGCCCAGGTTTATGACCAGGCCCATCCCAGGGCGCAGAAAAAACCATGACTCGCCCGGAACATGACGCCCTGTTTAACGCCGCACTGAGCCAAGTCACCGACTTTCATTTTGGCGCCAAAGTAGCTGGCGTATTTGATGACATGGTGGCCCGTTCGGTACCGTTTTATCTGGAAATTCAGCGCATGATCGCCGAATTGGCCGCCGACCACGCGCAACCCGACAGCCACGTTTATGATTTAGGCTGCGCCACCGGCGCGACTTTGCTGTGCATGGATCAAGCGGTTGACCCTGATATCCGCTTCATTGGCATTGATGATTCGGCCGCCATGCTGGCCAAGTGCCGGGAAAAACTGACTAGCCAAGGATTGACCCGACCGTTTAGCCTGCAACAAGCCGATTTGAATGGCGACCTGCGCATCGAACGCGCCTCGGTGGTGGTGTTGTGCCTAACCTTGCAATTCATCCGGCCTATTTACCGGGAAAAGCTGCTGCACAAAATACTCACTGGATTGAATACAGGCGGCGTGCTACTTCTGGTAGAAAAAGTACTCGCTGAAGACAGCGCCCTGAATCGCCGTTTTATCGATTACTATTATCGCTATAAACGACGTAACCATTACAGCGAACTGGAAATCGCCCAGAAACGCGAAGCGCTGGAAAATGTGCTGATTCCGTACAAACTTTCGGAAAATATCGCCTTATTGCGCGATGTTGGTTTCGAACAATGTGAAGTATTTTTCAAATGGTATAACTTCGCCGGTCTCATTGCCCGCAAACCGCCTTGCCACCCCCCGTATACTCAAGCTATTAAGCGTGCTTAGGTCATTTTTTTGACATTGGCCATAACAACGCCCCTTTCATCAACACCTCAAACCCTGGTATTCCATCATGACGCTCGACATACTTGATCAATATGTGCTACAAGCACCTTCCGCCCAGAACGTTTTGAACCTATTTCAAGGCGAATGGTCTTCGCGTTTGCCCGATGCCCTGAATCTACGTCACCGAACCTGGCAGCGCACGACTCTTTGAAGATGACCGCATTATCTGGGCTGAACAGGTTTTTGGCGGCTTCAAGGAACTGAATGTGCTGGAACTTGGCCCTTTGGAAGGCGGACATTCCTATCTGATGCAAAACGGCGGCGCGAAACAGATAACGGCCATTGAAGCCAACAGCCGGTCTTTTCTGAAATGCCTGTGTATCAAACAAATCCTCAAACTTGACCGGGTTGAATTCCAGCTGGGTGACTTTATGGCTTATCTGGAACAAAAACCGCCCGCCGTGGATCTGGTTTTAGCCAGCGGCGTACTCTATCACATGCAAGAACCGCTTAAATTGTTACAGCACATCGCCGCCATCAGCCCTCGGGCCTTTATCTGGACACATTATTACGACGCTGACGTGATTAGCCAACGCCCCGAACTGCAACCTAAATTCGGAACCATAGAAACCATCACTCATAACGGGATGACCTATCAATGCGCCCGGCAATCTTATCAAGATGCTCTGGAATGGGCGGGATTCTGCGGTGGCTCCAAGCCAACCAGTCGCTGGCTGACCCGGGCCAGTCTGGAACAAGCATTAGGCGATTTTGGCTACACCGACTTATGCTACGCCTTTGAACAGCCCGACCACCCTAATGGCCCTGCAGTAGCGATCTGCGCCCAACGATAGACCACATCTACATCCAGCATGACGGACTGATCGATGACCCGCCCGCGTCATCTTAAGTCCGTCGCTCACCCGCGCTAAGCCTATGCAAACGTTCTGATAAGCCATTAAGACTTATCTTGCTCCACCAGCCGCTTGACATAGCACTCCCGATGCGGGATATCGATACGATAACCTTTCAGCATCAATTGCCAATACAACAACGGAAAACCTGTGGTCTTGCCCCACCACCAGAGCCAACGCGGCGTTCTCGGGTCTAAAAATGGAAACGATGGTGTCACTTTGCCGTCGTAAGCAAACTCAGCCAACATGACTTCATTCAAACCCGTCGTCAAAGGGCATGAACCATAGCCATCGTAACCTTCCACCACCGGCTGGTTGGCCAGCAGGTTAAGAATATTATCCACCACCACCGGGGCCTGTTTACGGACGGCTGCGGCAGTTTTGGCATTCGGCGTCGAAGTCACATCACCCAAGCCAAAAATTCGCTCGAATTTTGCATGTTGCAAGGTTCTAGGATGCACCTCCAGCCACCCCGCTTGATTGGCCAGCGGGCTGTTTTTGATAAAGTCCGGCGCGCTTTGCGGCGGCGTGACATGAATCATATCGAACGCTTGACTCTCACGCCGCGTGCTGTCGCCTTCCTTGATTTCAAACGTAGCCGTTTTGGCCGGGCCGTCGATAGCGACCAGATTACTGTTGAAATGCGCGTCAATGCCATAGCGCTCAACCACCTTCAGCAAGGCCTTGGCAAAAAACGGCACACCGAACATGCCTGGCCCAGCATTGTAAAAAGCAATGTCAATCTTATCCCTGACGCCTTGCTTACGGAATCTGTCGGCGGCCAGATACATGATTTTCTGAGGTGCACCGGCACACTTGATCGGCATCGGCGGCTGGGTAAACAAGGCCGTTCCCGAATTCAGGCTTTTAATACATTCAAACGTATATTCAACCGTATCGGGCGAATAATTGCTGCACACCCCGTTCTTACCCAACGTATCGGTCAATCCTTCGATTTTCGCCCAATCCAGCTGCAAACCGGGACACACCACCAAATAGTCGTAACCGATAACCTCGCCGGAACCTAAAGTCACCGCGTGAGTGTCCGGCTGAAAGGATTGACAACGCGCCTTCAACCAATTGACGCCAGGATGCAATAAATCCTTTTCCTTACGTTTGGTTTTATCCAGAGTGTAAGTGCCGCCGCCGACAATGGTAAAACCGGGTTGGTAATAATGTACCTCCGATGGCTCAATCAAGCCGACCGACAGGTTTTTATTGTGCCTGAGTAAAGTATTTGCCACAGTCACACCCGCAGCCCCCCCGCCAACAATCAAAACTGTAAAATGCTGCTCTGCCATAAAACCTCCAAAAAGTCTGCTGTCATAATTATTATCATTGCCTGACTGGCCAGCACACTATTCAACGAATCCAGGCCCCGTGTCAACCACGATAACCGCCCAAAGGTACAAGCACGCAAACTCTCAAGCTGGCGTCCAGAAAGGACATTGGGAGCACAGCACTGGGCGAGGATGTCGGCTGCATTGATCGCTGGTTCCCGAGCAGCAAAACTCGCTCAGGCTGCGGACATACGTTATCGGCGTTACCCTTGTCCGTGAGGAGATCAACGTGTCCAGCGTGTTTGTCAGATTATGACCGGGGCATTAACGCCGCAAAAAATGTGCTTGGCTTAGCGATAAGTCCATTACAAACTAACGCAAGCTCTGCGGGAAGTCACGCGGGTGGAAAAGTAAGCACTGACAGGATTTACAAGCATCCTGTGAAGCAAGAAAATACCACCCCATCGAGTGGACGATAAGTTTGGATACGTTTATTGGAGCGGTATAGTATTCCCAATTCAACAGGTCATTCCTTCGCCCAAGGCCTAAGGATTCAGCATAATGTTCAAGAAGCTGCTAAGCCGCCACGGCGCCAGCCGCCCCATCGCCTTGCGCGACATTTATCAACAACAGATCGACCAAGGCCAAATCCTTTACGATGACGCCCAGGCCCATACCCTACCCTATTTACAAGCCCTGCTGGACGATTTACCCCGCTCCAAAGCCCGTTTCTGGCAACGCCTTCAAACGCAGCGACGGCAGGTACTCGGCGTCTATCTTTACGGCGAAGTCGGGCGCGGCAAATCCATGCTGATGGACTTATTCTGGCAACAATGCCCGGTGCGCGAAAAACGTCGGGTGCATTTTCATACCTTTATGCTGGAAGTCCATGATTACATGCACCGGCATCGCAAAGGGCCGATTCAAGACCCCATCGCGCATTTTGCCGAACACATCCACCACCAAACCCAGGTACTGTGCTTTGATGAATTTCATGTCATAGACATCGCCAATGCCATGATTCTAAAGCGGTTATTCACTCGACTACTGGCGCTTGGCACCTTGGTGGTAACAACCTCCAACCGCCCCCCGGATACGTTATATCAAGGCGGCTATCACCCAGAACTGTTTCAACCCTTCATCGATTTCTTAAAAAATCATCTGCAAGTCGTGGAACTACGCGGCCAACATGATTACCGACATCAACCGGCCAGTCATGACACCCATTGGCTGCATCCCAACACGCCTGCCAACCATGCGCGCCTGCTGGAGCACTATCGAACACTGTGCCAACAAGTCAGTACCGACACGCAAGCAGTTCGGGGCATTTATGGCCGCAAGCTCCCTCTGGCCGCGCACCACGGGCGCATTGCTCTGGCCGAATTCAATGCGTTATGCGGTCAAGCGCTGGGACCTGCTGACTATCAGACTCTGGCACAGCATTATGATGTGCTGGTACTCAGCCATGTGCCACGCTTCGGGCCTGACAATCATGATGCCGGCAAACGCTTCTCAACCTTGATCGACGCGCTCTATTTTTACCGCAAACAACTGATGGTCTGTGCCGATACCGCCATTGATTCGCTATGTTTACCCGGTGAAAATGCCTTTTATCTGAAACGCATGCTGTCAAGACTGCGGGAAATGCAGTCGCCAGCCTACCATCGCGGCTAAATGATCACCGACTCAGAGCACCTTAACGCACCACCACCGGCGTATCTTTCTTCAACAAAGCCCGCAAACGATCAATCTCCTCGTTAGTCACGGCAATACAGCCATGGGTCCAGTTAAATGCCCGGTGCACTTTCGCACTACCCGAACCCAAGCCATGAATACCAATCTGCCCACCTAAGGCGGTATTTTGTGGTGGAATCAGGCCTTTATCGTGCGCATCGATAATCGCCCGCATGGTTTTTTTATCGATAATGCCCTGTTTATAGCCATTCACAGCATCCAGGCGTGACGGATAACTCAATCCCAAAAACCTGTGATAAGGACTTTGATCGTTAAACCAGGCAATCTGATAATGCCCTTTTGGAGTGACATCGTCACCGCGATGTTGTTTACGTCCCGCACCTTGTCGGCCAATCGCCACATTCTCGATCACCAACACCGTTTTATCGCCTTGTTTAACCGTCAATGTTTGTGCGCGTGAATCCACCAACACCCATTGCCCATCACTGGCCAATACCGGCCGCACCACAACACACAACAGCACAACACACAGCAACAGAAATTTGTCTATCACTACCCTAACCTGAATTTTTGGTGTAACGTTAAGCCCCTTGTCAAGCCAGCAACGCGCTTGCCCGGCACCAATTTTACCCGATTGATTGAATGCCTGGCATAGGTGACAACAACCAGCCCCGTTTCACAACTACAAAATGCTTGCCTTATGACTATTCAAACCATCGCCACCCAACCCTTTACCGACCAAAAACCCGGCACCTCTGGCCTGCGTAAAAAAGTCAAAACCTTTGCCCAGCCGCACTACCTGGCCAATTTTGTCCAGTCGATTTTCGACACCCTGGAAGACCGTCAAGGCCAAACTCTGGTCCTAGGCGGCGATGGCCGCTATTTCAACCGGAACGCCCTGCAAATCATTATCAAAATGGCTGTAGCCAACGGTTTTGGCCGTTTGCTGATCGGCCAAGGCGGTTTATTATCCACCCCCGCCGCCTCCAATCTGATTCGAAAACGCAACGCCTACGGCGGCCTGGTGCTCTCGGCCAGCCACAACCCCGGCGGCCCGGACGAAGACTTCGGCATTAAATACAACGTCAGCAACGGCGGCCCGGCACCGGAAAAATACACCGACGCTTTTTATCAGCGCAGCCTGGTTATCGATCGCTACCTGATCGCCGATTGCCCGGATATCGATCTGGACCAAACCGGCGTCAGCAGGCTGGGCAACACCGTTATTGAAATCGTCGATCCGGTCACCGATTACGCCGAACTGATGCAGGAACTGTTCGATTTTGAGCTGATTAAAAGTCGTCTCAAGTCCGGTCAACTCAGCATTTTATTCGACGCCATGCACGCCATCACCGGCCCTTATGCCAAACATATACTGGAAACGCTGTTAGGCGCGCCGCAAGGTTCAGTAATCAACGCCACCCCCCTGCCCGATTTCGGCGGCGGCCACCCCGACCCCAACCTGACCCACGCCCACGAACTGGCCGAACGCATGTTCAGCACCGATGCGCCGGCGTTGGGCGCGGCCTCCGACGGCGACGGCGACCGCAACATGATCATGGGCGCCAATTTTTTCGTCACCCCCTCCGACAGCCTGGCGGTGATGGCCGCCAACGCGCATTTACTCAAAGGCTATGCCAAGGGGCTGGCTGGTGTCGCCCGCTCCATGCCGACCAGCCAGGCGGTCGATCGCGTGGCCAAACAAAATGGCCTGAACTGCTACGAAACCCCCACCGGATGGAAATTCTTCGGCAACCTGCTTGATGCCGGCAAAATCACCCTGTGCGGCGAAGAAAGCTTCGGCAGCGGCTCCGACCACGTTCGGGAAAAAGACGGCTTGTGGGCGGTCTTGTTCTGGCTCAACCTACTGGCCGTCAAACAACAATCGGTAGCCGACATCGTCCGCGAGCACTGGTGCGCCTATGGCCGTGATTACTACACCCGTCATGACTACGAAGCCGTGCCGATGGAAACGGGCGAAACCATTATCAATCAGCTCAGACAACAACTGACCAGCCTGCCCGGCAAGCAGTTTGGCGATTACCAGGTGCAATACGCCGATGACTTCAGCTACACCGACCCCATCGACGGCAGTATCGCCGCAAAGCAAGGCATTCGCATCGGCTTCAGCAACGGCTCGCGCATGGTGTTTCGTCTGTCCGGCACCGGCACGGTCGGCGCTACGCTGCGCATTTATATCGAACGCCACCAGGCCGATCCACAGCAACAAAACCAGGACGCCCAGGATGCGCTTAGCGAACTGATCGAACTGGCCGAACAACTCTGTCAGATTAAAAAACTAACCGGCATGACCGCACCCACGGTCATCACTTGAACTAAATCGGAAAAAACCCACCAAAATAAAATGATTATTGCCAATTTCAGGTTCACTTGCTATGATCAAACAGTCATCAAGGGGGCGACTTGGCTTCGACGTGGGTAGCAAAACCTTGAGTGCATGCCGAGCACAGTACCGCTCGTAAAACCTACTGACTTAAAGTATTCGCAAACGACGAAAACTACTCAATGGCTCTGGCTGCCTAACAACAGCCGCCATTCTTCCGGCTGCCTGTGCTTGTGCGGGTAGAGTTTTTCTTAACGAGAAACGCCTGGAAGTCATCCTACACAAGACCGCGCTTTAGGCTTCTGTTCGTAGCCAACGGCGTTAAATCAATCGAACTCGCCGGTTGTCGTCTTGGCCTGACGGGTAGCTTCCGGTTAAATCAAAAGCTCAGGATAAGCATGTAGACCTTTAGGCGGAGTGCTTGCGGACGCGGGTTCAATTCCCGCCGCCTCCACCATTTAAAAAAGACAAACCCGTCTCTCTGGGGTCATTCTCCTTAGGTGACGGGTTTTCTTTTTCCCCTTGTTTCTAAAGGGTTTG
>JAVVEW010000016.1:0-42822 GCA_032251045.1 Methylococcales bacterium | reverse complement strand
CAGGTGAGCAGGTCGCTGTAGGGGTATTGGCGCAGAATCGGCAAGGCGTTTTTTTTCAGTATGCAGACCGCTATTTGCAGCAGTTTGGCAATTTATCGCCTTTTACTTTGCAAGCGAATAAGCAAGTTCAAGCCGCACCTAAACAGCCGCACCAAGGTGTGCATGGCGTATTTGGGGATTGTTTGCCCGATGGCTGGGGTATGCTGTTGCAAGATCGTATTTTCCGGCAAAAGGGCATTCTGCCCAATCAATTAACGGCGATGGATAGGCTGGCTTTTGTCGGTGATAAAGGCATGGGGGCGCTCACTTTTTCTCCGGTGTCTGAGTTTTCAGTCACGACGCACGCTGCCATTGATTTAGGAACTTTGGGTTTAGAAGCGCAAACGCTGTTCGATGCCTCAATGTCAGATTATATGGATAGCAACCACGATGAGTTAGATGGGCATACTCAACAGGTGTTGGCCGCATTAGTCGCGGGTGGTAGTTCGGGTGGGGCAAGGCCCAAGGCGCAGATTTATATGCCTGCCGGAGAAACTCAGCAATGCCGAACCTTTGCTCAGCCAGGTGATGAAGCGTGGCTGATTAAGTTTACCTCGAAAAATCTAGCGCTCGGCCATGAGGAAGGTTTGTGTGAGGCTGTGTATTTGCAAATGGCTGAGCAAGCTAAGTGTAAACCGCCACTATGGCAACTCATTGAAGCAGCGCATACAAGCGGTGCGCCTGCTTGGTTGGCGCTCAAACGTTTTGATTATGTCACTGAACAGACCAATTTAGGCAGCAAGCGCAGTTCAGGTCGCTTGCATATGCACAGCGCCTGCGGGCTTTTGGATGCAGACTTTCGAACGCCAAGTTTAGATTACATCGACTTGATCAAAGCCAGCCGTCAGCTGTGTAAATCTCCAGCCGCTGGGCAGTTGCAATTTCGTCGCGCCATATTTAACCTGCTGTCGTCTAACCAAGACGATCACAGTAAAAACTGGGCTTTTTTGCAAGCGGACGATGGCCAATGGCAGCCCGCGCCCTTTTACGATGTCACTTATAGTCCGCATCCATTTAACGAACACGCTACTGCATTTGGCGGTTACGGTAAAAGGCCGCCGCTTAAGGTAATGCAAAAGCTTGCAGCAAGTGCAGGCTATGGGAGTTGGCATGATGCAAGGCAAGTCGTTGAAGACGTCGCAGAAGCCATCAGCCAATTTACTTATCTTGCACAGCAACAAGGGATCAGTAAAACAACTGTGTCTGCGATTACTAAAACACTGGATCAGCGCAAACAAGAAAATGCCGCGCTTTTTCTACAACACTAAGGAGGGACAGCAATGAAGCTCGGTCGAAACGATCCTTGCCATTGTGGCAGTGGTAAAAAAATTAACCGTTGTTGTATGAACAGCGTTTCCAAGCAACATGCCCAAGCCTTTGATGATGTTGACTAAGTTAGTCAAACAGGCCAGTGAGTTATTACCTGAGTTTGCTGGCAGTAACGAAGACAAATTTAATGCCTTGCACTACACCCGAGTGCTAGCCGACATTAGTGGCATTATTTATCGACGTAGCGGCCGCTACCATGTGAAAAAATTAGCGCAAAACAGTATCAAGCTCTAGGCATACAGGCATTTTTCAAACCTATGTTAGAGGCTGCCATCAGCAAATACAACTGGGGGTATTTAGACGGTTTTGAAAGCGATGTTGACTTGCGAACCTTTTGGCTGTTTATGCTGTGGCGCATTCAGAGCCACAATCGTGTGGATCAACTGGTTGAAGAGGTTATGACGGCTTTCCCCGATTTATTACAGTCCTTCCCTACGGATGATGACTTCTCGCCAGAAAGAAACTTAAGCATACTCATCGAATCACGGTTTATTGAACGATTTTTACAGTTTTGGGGATTTGTGACCATTGACCCAAGACGTTATTTAAACGCTGAACCCGTCGCCAGAGTGGTTCAGGTACAGCCTTTGTTAAAACAAACTTTTCAATTCACCATTAACGCATAAAAAGGCTTTGTTCTAACGCTGATGAGCCTTGTGTGCCAGTTAACTTAAAGGTTTTACAGGGTGTACATTTTTCAACGTAGGATGCCAACGATTTTGCTCTTGTACGTTTACCACTTTTGACTTCAACAGGGACGATATCGCCTTCATCGGTTGCCAAAATAAATTCGATTTCGGCGCGGGCGTCATTCCATGAATAGCTTGGATCAACGCCAATGGCAGTGAGCTCTTGTTGCACAAAGTTTTCAGCCACATAGCCTTTGTATTCATGGTTTTGTTGCTTAATCTCTAGGCTTAAGCCCGGATCGCGCCGCCAAAGCGTTGATGGCCGCAGGCTACCTAGTCCCCGATGGTAACACTTGCGCAAAGTGCGTAAGTAATCGGCATACGCTTGGCTAACATCGGTATCATCAAGTAGTGAAAAACGCATCATCAAAGAGAAATCTGGACATAATAATGGCCATTATATGGTGATAAGGAAAAAAATGGACATTATGGTGTCTATTGGGCGTTATCAATGCTAAAAAATGATTCGATAAAGCCCGGCAAAAATGCTATTTTTCAACTCCCACAGGCTCCCCCCTTTTGCAAAAGGGGGGGCTGGGGGGGATTTTTCAGGCCGTGAACGCTTCACCTTACAATCGACAGTCGCTATGAACCCAAACACTTTCGCCCTGATCGGTGCGGCCGGCTTTGTCGCACCGCGCCACATGAAAGCCATTCATGACACCGATAACCGGCTGGTCGCCGCGCTTGACCCGAGCGATAGTGTCGGCATCATCGACAGCTATTTTCCGGAAGCCGACTTTTTTACCGAATTCGAACGTTTCGACCGTTATATCGACAAATTGCGCCGGCAGGGACATCCAGTCGATTACATCAGCATTTGTTCGCCCAATTATCTGCACGACGCGCATACCCGCTTTGCCCTCCGCAGCCAGGCGCACGCCATTTGCGAAAAACCCTTGGTGCTCAATCCCTGGAACATCGACGGCCTTCAGGAAATGGAGCAAGAAACCGGGAAAAAAGTCTTCAACAT
This sequence comes from Methylococcales bacterium, assembly GCA_032251045.1. GTDB lineage: Bacteria > Pseudomonadota > Gammaproteobacteria > Methylococcales > Methylomonadaceae > JAVVEW01. Next base: position 39,792 of record JAVVEW010000016.1, on the reverse strand, counting down.
ATTACAATTACGTCTTCACCCGGCGATTATTCAACTCAAAGAACACATTCAGCAAGCCGGCGACCGTATGCACGATGTCGAACTGACCTACATGACCGCGCGCGGCAACTGGTATCATCGGAGCTGGAAAGGACAAGTCGAAAAATCGGGCGGCATCGCCACCAATATCGGCGTCCATTTTTTCGACATGCTGGCATGGGTATTCGGCGATTGCATCAATAGCACGGTACATATCAAGCAACACGATCGCGCCGCAGGTTTTTTGCAAATGAAAAACGCAACGGTGCGCTGGTTTCTGTCTGTTAACGCGCAAGATCTCCCCAAGGCCCAACAAGATAAGGGCCAACGAACCTACCGGTCGATTACCGTCAACGACCAAGCGGTTGAATTTTCCGACGGTTTTACCGACCTGCACACCTTGAGCTATCAGGCAATTTTGGCTGGTCAAGGTTATGGTTTGGATGCGGCGCGCACCGCCGTGGACATGGTCTATCAGATTCGAAATGCCAAACCGGCCCGCTTGCAAGGCGACTATCATCCTTATCTGTAAGCAAATCGAGAATAAATCAAGCCGATGAACTATAGCGCACATGCCAGCGCCATTATCGATGACGGCGCGCAAATCGGCGAACAAACCCGCATTTGGCATTGGGTGCATGTTTGCGCCGGCGCCCGAATCGGAAAACACTGTTCGCTGGGGCAAAATGTTTATATCGGCAATCAAGCGGTTATCGGCGATCATGTCAAAATTCAAAACAACGTCAGCGTTTACGATGCGGTGACCTTGGAAGACGAAGTCTTCTGCGGCCCAAGCATGGTGTTTACCAATGTTTACAATCCGCGCTCTGCCGTCTCGCGTAAAGACAAATACCGTTCTACCCTCGTTAAACGCGGCGCCACCTTAGGCGCTAATTGCACCATCGTCTGCGGCGTGACTATCGGCGAGTTTGCCTTTATCGGTGCCGGCGCAGTAATCAACCGGGACGTAAAACCCTATGCGTTGGTGGTCGGCGTACCGGCCCGGCAGATCGGCTGGATCAGCGAATACGGCGAAAGACTCGATTTACCCTTGCACGGGGAAGCAACGGCGGTTTGTCCGCACAGCGGTCTATGCTATCGATTGACGTCCGACCGGGTTGTTGTCGTGGAGTCATGAAGGCCGTGCAATTAAGTCAATGGAACCCCGTTATAGCTTCATGGACGAGTGGATTTCAGCGCACTGGATGGCTGCGGTTCGTGCCTAACTGTATCCAGTGCGCTAATGGTGAGTTTAAATTAAGCATTGATTACAATGCATGAAACTAATAGATGTATTGTTTCTCCGTTTTAGAAAATGAGCGAATGCTTAGATTAAAAAATATAAAACTCTTTTTAGCAAAAAATTCATTTTTCCAAAGTGTATTTACATTAATGCTAGGAAGTGGCCTAGCTCAAGTTATTATAATCGCTACGGCCCCTATTTTGACTCGTCTTTATACCCCAGAGCATTATGGTGTTTTTTCAATATATTTGGCAATATATTCTATTGCAACAGTTCTAGCGACAGGGAGGTATGAGCTTGCTATAGTACTTCCTAGAAGTAACGATTACGCAAAGCACTTAGTTTATCTATCGATAAAAATAGGGTTATTTTTAAGTGTGTTGTCTTTGGTTTTTATTGTGCTTTTTGGCGATAGTATTTGCAAAAACCTGAAAGTAGAATTCTTAGGTAAATGGCTATACCTAATACCGTTAATAATCTTTCTAAGTGCTATTAATCAGAGTATGCTTTATTGGCATAATAGAACAAGCAACTACGCAAAAATTGCTAAAAGTCGTGTATTTCAAAGTGCCGTTTGCGCTATTTGCCAATTAGCATATGGAATTTATCAAGGAAGGAATATTAGTGAATCAGGTTTGATTTTAAGCAATGTTGCCGGATTGATTATATCAACAGCATATTTAGTAAGAAGAGTAAGAAAAGATAAATTAAAAATTAGAATTACAAAAGTATTGGTTCTGGCAAAAAAATATAAAAATTTTCCATTATTCAATATGTTGAATGCGTTAATAGATACGTTCCGATTTTCAAGCATTACTTTGATTGTATCTATTATGTATAGCAATGAAGTATTAGGGCAGTTTTACTTGGCTTGGCGGATGTCATTATTGCCAATTAACTTAATTACAAGCTCGCTATCTTTGCCTTTTTATAAGAGAGTATCAATTGCTACGCCAGTTGAAGCTTATAATTTGACATTACAAACCATTTTGAGAATGATAAAGTTGTCATTCTTTATTTATTTGATGATGTACATTTTTTCACCTTTAGTTTTTAAAGTTGTTTTTGGAGAAAAGTGGGAAATGGCGGGGAGCATAGTTTCAAACCTAACTCCATGGTTTTTTTGTAGCTTCATAACATCGCCGCTCTCAAATATTTACTCTTGTTATAATAAACAAAATATAATGCTTATTTATTCTCTTATTTATGCAGTTATTCCGCTTTTGTTTTTAATTACACTGCAAAAAGTGGAATTTTTGTTGGTAATATCAATAATATCCGTTGTAATGAGTCTTTTTCTGGTTTCTTACTTATTAAGTACAATTTTCTTTCTAAAAAGACAGTGTGGAAAATGAGGCGAAAGATAATAATAATTACTAATTCATTTCCATTTCTACCTGGAGAGCAATTTATTGAGTCTGAAATATTATTTTGGGCTGAACGCGATGACATAGAGGTTACGCTAATGCCCTTTAGATTTGGAAATGAAGAAATAAGAAAAATACCCGAAAATATAAAACTTGACTTATCTTTATGTGCAAATTGTAACAAGTTACAAAAATTATTTTTTTTAGCTAAGGCAATATTAAATCCGAAAACTTATGTTCAAGCATATAAGGAAAAATCGATTAATAAAAATTTATTTTGTTTAATCGAGGCTCAGGCTTCTATTTTAAAAAATACCTCATTATTAGAAAAAAATCTAAGAGGTTTTTTTGATGATGGCTTGGTGGTTTATACATATTGGCATAACAATATAACTTACGCTTTTCAAAATCTAAAGAATAAGTATAATTTTAGGCTTGTTAGTAGAATACATGGGTATGACTTGTATGAGGAAAGAAGACAGAAAAAATATATTCCTCTAAAGAGACAGTATTCTGAAAACATTGATGTGGTGTATGCTCTGACGGATAGTGCAAGGGAGTATATGGTTCAACAATACAAGTATGAAAAATCTACTATTAAAATTTCGCGACTTGGTGTTATAGATAGAGGTATTGTAACTTTACCTAATGCAGATAATATTATTCATATTGTGTCTTGTTCTTATATTGTTGAAGTTAAAAGACTTGATAAAATAATACAAGCCATTTCTAGCTTAACTTCCAACAAAGAAATAGTCTGGACACATATTGGCACTGGTAACATGTATTCACAAATATTTGAATTAGCTAAAAATAAATTAAAAAATTTTGAATTATTGGGCGATCTGAGCAATGGTGATGTTTTCGAATTTTATAAAAAATCAAAAATTGATATTTTTATAAATACAAGCGAAAGCGAAGGTGTTCCTTTTTCAATAATGGAGGCCATGAGTTGTCATATACCTGTTGTTGCACCTGATGTTGGTGGGGTTGGTGATATAGTTTATAATAATTTTAATGGAAAGTTGCTCAGTTCTGAATGCACCATCAAAGAAATTGCAAATGCATTAGTAGATATCAATTTTTTCAGACAAGAAAAGACCAGGAAAAATGCTTATGGTACTTTTCTAAAAAAGTTTAATTCAGAAGAAAATTATAAAAATTTTATAAAAGATGTTTTGGATGGTTATTAATTATTATGCTATATGACAGAGAAGTGCAAAATTACCTAAAAGGAAATAAATTATCAAGTGGGTACTGGATTGATATACCTTATCAGCCTTTGATAAAAAGAAATATGTTATTAGCTGATTTAGCTAGAGACAAGAAAGTTTTGCATTTCGGATGTGCAGATCATATTGAATTGATTGAGCAAAAAAGAAACGCCGGATCCTATCTACACGACATTATTGAAAAATCAGCAAAATCCGTAACTGGATGCGACACCAATGAAGATGCAATTGAAAAAATGAAGGAGCTAGGTATTAAAAATGTTCATACGCTAGATGCTTTACCATACCAGAGTTACGATTTAATTATAGCTGCTGATGTTATTGAGCATGTTCCAAATGTCCAATATTTTTTGAATTCATTAAAGCAATATAATGCCGAGCAATTCATTATAACCACACCAAACTGTTATCGACTTCTTAATAGAAAATTGTGGAATAAGGAGTTGGTTAATACAGATCATCGCTGCTGGTTCAGCCCATATACTCTTTCAAAGTCAATTATAGATGCTGGATTTCAAGTTAAGGAAATGTATTTTACAGATGAAATATCTAGGTTAGATATCATTAGTTTTTTCATAAAAAAGTCTTACCCTTTACTGCGAGATGGTTTGGCTCTATTAGCAAATATAAAATAAATCCTCTTCCAGCTAATCACTTTCAATAATAAATTGGGCGGACGTCAGCATTTTTTGCGTTGGCAAACATCCGTGACCGCCCGTAATTGGGAGGCGGCAGGCATGCTGTATGATTCTACGCTTTGCTATGCCGATCGGCCCGGCTTTCGTTGCGGCACCAGCCGCGAATACCCTATGTACGATTTGCAGGAACGTCGGCCTTTGGCTCTGCGCCAACGCCCGTTGATCGTGATGGAATGTTCCGTCATCGCCGATCGCTATATGGGGTTGGGTTATAGTGATGAAGCCTTGGCGCTGATGTTACACCTTAAAAATCGTGCTTTGCAATTCGGCGGAGAATTTACGTTATTGTGGCACAACAGCCATTTAGCGAATCATCGTGACCGGTTTTTTTATGAGACTCTGATTCAATGATAAAAATGATCACCATTCTCGGTGCGCGTTTTCAATTCAGCGCTAGGGTATGCTGTGCGTACCCGACAGCGCAATGAATCCGCGTGGGGTGACGCGATGCTGGATTTCGATAGTATTGAAGATTTGTACGCCTGGTTTAGCGCTCATTAGCTTTTAGGAGGGTGCTATCGCGAACGATGCGCCTCCTGGCCTGGCAATATCTTATCAATGGACATATCTTTAGCGTTACCCTGTGAACGCTTACACTACGATTATATATAAGCGTGTCCGCAAGGAGTGTACACTTGGCTGAACCGGTTACCTTACCACCCATGGGCGGTTATTTTCAGCTGGAATTACCTGCTGTTGGTTCGTTATATCATCCAGATGCAATGCTTTACCAGTCCGCACGGGCGGCTTTCAGGGCGCTGCTTAAGGCTGCAAAATATCCTGTCAGAATACGCTTGCCAAAATATATTTGTGATGCGGTTTTGTCTGCAGTGGTCGATGAAAATATTGATTATATATGGTATGACCTGGATGAAACTCTGAATGTACCGGATTCACTGCAACTGAACAAAGGTGAATGGCTTTTTTATGTCAATTATTTTGGTGTATGCCAAGATCAGGTGGAGGGTTTATTAAAACGTTATCCCGCTAAGCAGCTAATCTTCGATTTCTCACAGGCGTTTTTTGATTTGCCAAAACTTCAGGCTTTGGCAACTATTTATTCGCCGAGAAAGTTTTTTGGTATACCGGATGGTGGGATGCTTGTGACCTGCATGGAGCTGTCTAAACCAGAGCGTCAAGATTCTTATTCGCAGTCGCGTATGACGCACCTACTCAAAAGGTTATACCAGGAGCCTGAGTGTGCTTATTCCGACTACTTACGCGCCGAGGCGAGTTTGTCGGATAGTACACCGATGTCCATGTCTGGATTGACGAAACAGTTATTGGCCGCTGTTGATTATCAAAGTATAAAACAACAACGTGCGGCTAATTTTGCCTATCTTCATGCGCGGCTCAAGGATGTCAACGAATTTGTCATGGATGAGACAAGCCTTATCGCGCCTTTATGTTATCCATTGATGCTCGATCATAAAGGGCTGAGAGAACGATTGCTGGGCGAGCGAGTGTTTATCCCTACTTATTGGCGCGATGCCTATGCGCGGGTTAGCCGGCGTTGGAGCAGGAAGTTTATCGATGGCTTGCTTCCCCTTCCTATAGATCAGCGATATCGACAAGTTGACATGGATTATCTATTATCACTTATGACTGAGATAAGGCAATGAGTAGCAAATATTCTACGGCAACAGGTCGAACGGAGCCTTTCTCCCGAAATAGTCGGCTTGAGCATTTACTTAAAGAATTGAATGCAGAATTGTGGCTTGCCGAACACGCCATACTTGAGCCTATGCAGAACGTGCAGCCCTTTCCGATAATTTTGCTCATGGGGCCGATCAGAAGCGGCACAACGCTATTTATGCAATGGCTGGCCAATACCGGAATGGTATCTTACCCAACGAATTTATTATCACGCTTTTATCAAGCGCCTGTTATCGGCGCAAAAATTCAATTATTACTGACAGACCCGCGTTATAACTTTCGGAATGAGTTGGGCGAATTTATTCAACAAGCTGAATACAGGTCAGAAAATGGTAAAACTCAAGGGGTACTGGCGCCTAATGAGTTCTGGTATTTCTGGCGGCGCTTTTTAACAGATGCAAGCCGTGATGTCTGGTCAGATGGGCAATTACGGCAAAGCCTGGATGTTGCAACCATGAAAGCGGAACTGAACGGCATTATGAATGTTTTTGAAAAGCCGTTTGCGGCTAAGGGCATGTTATTTAATTACAATATCCCGTTTCTGGATCGCCTGTTTGAACAAGTGCTGTTCGTTCAGATCAAGCGTGATCCTGTTGCTAATGTCGCCTCTGTATTGGAGGCCCGTAACAGACAGCTGGGTAGCGAGGCTGCCTGGTACTCATTCAAAATACCTGAGTATGAACAGTTAAAGGATTTAGACCCGATCGAACAAGCGAGCGGCCAAATTCATTACATCAATAAGGCTGTCGATAAGGGTATGGAGGCGGTGGATGATCGTAGAAAAATCATTGTTCAATATGAAGCATTCTGCGCCGATCCTGAGTCTTTTTATTATCAATTGATGGAAAAACTAGGGCTTTCAGGCACGCAATATCAATATATAGGGCCTAAAAACTTTACCGTAAGCAGAACAGATGTCAAAAATGCCAAGCCAATAGCAACCGCATTGCACGGCTATCGTCAGCGTTCACAGTCTGAAAGATCCCCCTCAATTCCACTTTGAAATAGATAGGGGGAAGTTGATCACCACAATAAGTCTGCGGCATTGTGGCTGTGAATGGTTACGTTGTTGCACACCATTGCATCCAGGCTTGCCTGAAAATAGCTTCCAGTGTTTGGGTTATGTTTGCTTCATCCGTTATTCCTGAGGCGCGCACTCTATCTCGTAAGTGATGCTTTAACTCACTTAACCTTGATGTGTCATGAGCTAATTTTAATGCTATTTCAACAAACTGCGCTTCATCTTCGGCAATCAGGTCTTTTAAGCCCAGCTTGGTTAATAAAATGGATGAGATTCTCGATTGTGCTGAAACGCCTTTCAGAGTAATTACCGGCACGCCCATCCAGACACTGATGCGTGATGTGGTCGCGCCGTTGTAAGGAAAGGTATCCAGACAAATATCCACCCTGTTATGGTCGTCAAAATATTCATAGGTTGACTTAAGTGGGTAAAACTCAATCCGCTCGGCGTCCACACCATATTTCTTGAAGCGTTCTAAATATAAAGCCTCAACGGTTTCACTCTGGCTGCCAATATGCACCAGCATTTTGGAGTTTGGCGTTTTCTTGATCACTTCACTCCACAGAGCAATCATGGCGTCGGTTATTTTGTAGGAGCGGTTAAAAGATGCAAAAGTTATATAGCCCTTGCTCAGACAAGGTGGGTCGGTAATGTCCGGGGATATTTCCGGGGGTTTGAAAGGTGCCGCGGCTCCAATCTGAATACATTTTTCGGTGAAATAATGCGCAGATTGTTCATCGACCATTCCGTCATTGGTAATGAAGTAATCCATGGTGGTCAATCCGGTCGTGGTTGGAAAGCCGATAAAAGAGATTTGCAGTGGCGCCGGTTTTCGGGCGAATACCGGAAGGCGGTTGCCGACGGTATGGCCGGATAAATCAATCAGTATATCGATACCATCGCTGCGAATTTGTTCGGTAAGGTCAATATCGCTTAACGTTACGCAGGGGCGCCAGTGATCACTGAGGCTTTTAATAATATCGGTTTCGTGATCGGACACGGTATTGTTGTAATAACAATAAATGCTGAATTGTTGCCGGTTGTGCTGTTGTAAAATGGGTTTGATATAAAAGGCCACGGCGTGATGGTGGAAATCTGCGGAAACATAGCCAATTTTTAGTTTCCGCTCTGGGGCGCGATTATTATCATGCGCTTTGATTTCCGAGGCAAAAGGCAAGCAATGCCGAGCGTTATACAGTAAATAATTGGCAAAGATTTGTTCGTCAAAATCGTAGCGATACATTAACGTGGAAATCAGGGCGCTGTGTTTTGCCGGTGACTCCGGGTCAAGCGTCACCGCCTTATTGAGAAAATGAATCCCTTCATCGAGTAAACCAATTCTGTGATACAGCGTTGCCAGATTGACACATAATTGTGCCTGGTCGTCGATGGAACGAGTGTCTGAGTGTTCAAGAGCGGTAATGAGAACATGAATAGCTTGGTCGGTTTTGCCTTGTGCATTTAAGCACGATGACAGGCGGTCATAGGCGGCGGCATTGTCGGGTTGCTGTTGCAAAACATTGGCAAAGGCAGTAATCGCGTTGTCATGGTCACGAAGATTAAACAGCGCTTCACCGAGAATGTAATAAGCTTCTTTGTAGTCGGGCTTGAGTTGAACGGCGTGATACGCAGCTTGTGCGGCTTCGGCATAACGCTCGCATTTAGCCAGAATATAAGCTAAGTTTTTATGCCATTCATGCTGATCGTCGCGCAGATCGATAGCGGTGCGAATCAGTTCCAGCGCTTTTTCAGTGTCGCCTTGTTGAAACAGGATGCCGCCTAAAAGGTGTACAGCTTCCGGTTGGTTCGGCTTGGCTTTAAGAATGGCCTGCACGATTTTTTTGGCTTTTTCCGGTTGGCCGCTGTTGAACAGTTGAATCGCTTTATTAAATTGATGGCCCGCTTTAGGTTGGTTATTTGAGGGGATTTTTTGCAATCGGGCGTTGCGTTTTTTATTTTTAGTCATGAAAAAGGCGATGCCAGTAGTTGTATGATGTTGACTTGTGTGGAGTGTTCAAGACCTGGATAAATCGGTAAACATAGTACTTGATCGGCCATGGCTTGAGCATTCGGGAGGTTTTCGCCCCTTGCCGAGGCAAGGTGCCGGTACATCGGAAAGCTGGAAACCAATGGATAAAAATATTTTCTGGCAATCACGCCGTGTGCGCGCAAATGCGCACAAAGCTGATCGCGGCTTAAGGGATAATCCGGCCCAACCAGAATGGGAAAGTAGCCGTAATTATCGGAGTGCTCAAGTCCTGGGGTGATGCCGTTTACAGCGCTTAACGCTTGCCGGTAATGATCGGCGATAACGCGGCGTTCGGCCAGGGCCCGGTCGATGTGGTCAAGCTGCAACAACCCGAGCGCGGCATTGAATTCACTCATTTTGCCGTTGATACCTGGCGCCATGACCGTCACTTCATCGGCAAAACCAAAGTTTTTCAGGTAGTCGATGCGTTTTTTGGTTTTCGTGTCCGGGCTGATAATGGCGCCGCCTTCGAAGGTGTTGAATACTTTGGTGGCATGAAAGCTTAAAATCGATAAGTCGCCGACGTTGAGCACGCTTTGTCCTCGATGGCGCACGGCAAACGCATGAGCGGCGTCGTAAATCACCTTGAGGCCGAAGATGTCGGCAATATCCTGGATTTGCTCCACCCGGCAGGGCGTACCATAACAATGCACCGGTAAAATCGCGGATGTGTCAGGGGTGATGGCTTGTTCGATTTTAGCAGGGTTCAGGTTAAATGTGCCCGGTTCAATATCGACAAACACCGGGGTAATGTCATTCCAATTCAGTGCGTGACAGGTGGCGACAAAAGTGTAGGGTGTGGTGATCACTTCGCCGGTAATGCGCAGGGCTTGCAAGGCGGTGACCAACGCCAGGGTGCCGTTGGTGAATAATGAAACATGCTTGACCCCCAGATAGTCACCCAGGCGTTGCTCGAATTGCTGATGAAATGGCCCGGCATTGGTCAGGCGCTTGTTATCCCAGATTTGCTGTAATAGCGGAGTCAGATCCTCCAGCGGCGGCAGTAATGGCTGGGTAACATAGATTTTGGGATCGGAAGCCATGTGTTTATGAGGGTCAGTTAAAGCGGTTGCACAGGGTAAGCATTATAGTTAAACGTAGCACTTTAACGAATTCTTCGACGCCTATCTCTATGTTGGGCGCACAGACGGTTGCTTCTGCCTTGAAAGGGTCGCGCTTACTGTCATGTTGGCATAATGGTACGGGCAGTATGACTCAGTTTGCATTTTTGAACAGGAAAGCCCATGGCTAAAACAAAACGTGCTTATGTGTGCCAGGAATGCGGCGCGGATTATCCGCGCTGGGCCGGGCAATGTAATGCCTGCGGCCAATGGAATACGTTACAGGAAATTCGCTTAGCGCCTGCGGCTGCCGGACGTGAACCGAAAACCGCCCAAGGCTATGCTGGTACCGGCTCGACAGTTCAGTCGCTGGCGGAGGTGGTCATCGAAGCATCGCCGCGCTGGTCTACGGGGCTGGCTGAATTCGATCGCGTGTTGGGCGGTGGCATGGTGCCGGACAGCGTGGTGTTGATCGGCGGCGCGCCGGGCGCGGGCAAATCGACGCTGTTAATTCAGGCGTTGGCGCGCATGGCCGATGCCGGTTGTAAAGTGTTGTATGTTTCCGGCGAGGAATCCTTGCAGCAAATTGCCCAGCGCGCTCAGCGTTTGCAGCTGAACCGCGAGCGTCTTCAGATGCTGACTGAAACGTCGGTGGATCGCGTTTGCCAGGTGCTGGATGAACTGAAACCCGATATCGCGGTGATCGATTCCATTCAGGTGATGTTTACCGAGCGCTCGGAATCGGCGCCAGGTTCAGTGTCCCAGGTACGCGAATCCGCCGCCGAATTGACCCGCTATGCCAAAACCCGGCGGGTGGCGCTGTTTCTGGTGGGTCATGTCACCAAGGATCAATCCCTGGCAGGGCCGATGACGTTAAGCCATATTGTCGATACCCAGGTGATTTTATCGGCCACCGACGATGCGCGTTTTCGCATTCTTCGGGCCGATAAAAATCGCTTTGGCAGTGTGGGTGAGCTGGGTTTTTTCGCCATGGACAGCCAGGGTTTGAAGGAGGTGAAAAACCCTTCGGCGATGTTTTTGAACCGGGCGGAAGAGCCGGCTTCGGGCAGTGTGGTCACTGTGCTTTGGGAGGGGACTCGGCCTTTGTTGGTGGAAATTCAGGCGCTGGTCACCGATTGTCAATACGGTAATCCCCGGCGACTGGCGGTGGGTTTTGAACAAAACCGGCTGGCCTTGATTCTGGCGGTGTTGAGCCGGCATGGCGGCATTAACACCGCCCAGGATGAAATCTACGCCAATGTGGTGGGCGGCATTAAAATCAGCGAAACCAGCTCGGATCTGGCCATCGCCATCAGCATTGTATCCAGTCTGAAAAACAAGGTGGTGCCGTTCGATACCTTGTATTTCGGCGAATTGGGGCTGAATGGCGAGGTCAGGCCGGTGGCCAATGGCCAGGCGCGTTTGGCCGATGCCGCCAAACATGGCTTCAAAACCGCCATCGTGCCTAAAGCCAACGCACCGAAAACGCCGATTCAGGGCATGCGGTTACACCCGGTCAGCCATTTGCGCGAAGCGCTGGCGATTTTGACCGATACCTAACCGTTCACGGGGGGCTTAATGTCAGGTCAGTTTGGGAGTCATAGGCTCTTGCTTCCGGCAGTCCGGTAACATACGTCAATTTTATAGAGTTTAATGGTGATCTTGTGGTCTGGTATTTTCATCATGCTGATTTTTTGTTGCACGACACAGGCGTCGATCATCCGGAGTCGCGCCGGCGCTTAGAGGCGATTGAACAGGCGCTGAGCGCGCCCCGTTTCCAGGCGCTGCGGCGCGTTGAGGCGACGCTACCTGCTGATATTGACTCGCGCATTCTGCGCGTACATCATCCAGCACTGCTGGCGCAATTGAAGGCCTTGGCGCCGGCCACAGGGTATCAACATCTGGAGCCGGATACCGTGCTGTCGGAAAACTCGTTGACGGCGGCATTGCTGGCCGTGGCCAGTGTTTGCGCGGCGGTGGATCAGGTCATGGCCGGGCCTGACCGCACCGCGTTTTGTGCGGTCAGGCCGCCTGGCCATCATGCCGAGCCGGAACGCGCCATGGGTTTTTGCCTGTTTAATAACATTGCTATCGCGGCGGAACATGCTCGTGCCTGTTATGGCCTGCGGCGCATTGCTATTGTCGATTTTGACGTGCATCATGGCAACGGCACGCAAGCGGCATTTCTGCGTCAGCCTGAGGTGTTGTATATCTCGTCCCACCAAATGCCTTGGTATCCAGGCTCCGGCGGCAGCGATGAGGTGGGCGCGGGCAATTTGATTAACCTGCCGCTCATGGCGGGCACCGACAGCGACACGTTCAGGGCGGTGTATCGGCAGCATGTGTTTCCGGCGCTGGCGCGCTTTGGCCCGAAATTGATACTGGTGTCGGCTGGATTTGACGCGCATCGAGATGATCCTTTAGGCGATATTCAATTAACCGAGGATGATTATGCCTGGCTGGCCCAGCAGCTGCTCGCGCTTGCCCAGCGCTGTGCCCAGGGGCGCTTGGTCGCGGCCCTGGAAGGCGGTTATGCACTGCCGGCATTGGCTGGCAGTGTGGCCGCCTGGCTGGGCGTGTTTGTCGATGCTTAGCGGCTGCATAGCCTATGATGTAACGGTCACAATTTTTACCTACCCCATGCTAAGGAGCTGACATGACTCAAACCTATGTTTATTCGTTTACCGAAGGTGATGGTAAAAATAAGTTGCTACTCGGCGGTAAGGGCGCGAATTTATGTGAAATGACCCAAATTGGTTTGAACGTGCCTCCGGGCTTTGTCATCAGCACCGAGGCTTGCCTTGCCTTTTTGCAACACAACCATTTGCCGGAGGGTTTGCTGGCACAGGTCAAGGCGCATATTCAGCAAGTCGAAGACGCTACCGGTAAGGTTTTCGGTGGCCGCGATAATCCGCTGTTGGTGTCGGTGCGCTCAGGTTCGGCGCTTTCCATGCCCGGTATGATGGACACCATTCTCAATCTGGGGCTCAATGAGCAAACCTTAGCCGGCTTGATCGAGCAAACCGACGATGCTCGCTTTGCCTACGACGCTTATCGCAGATTCATACAGCTGTTCGGTAAAATCGCACTGGGCATTGACGATGAGAAATTCGATGCCCATTTTGCCGCGGTTAAACATCAGGCCGGCATTAAAGCGGATATTGGCCTGGATGCCGAACATTTACGCCATATCAGCGAATTGTTTCTGCAGGTGGTCAAGGAGGAAACCGGCGCGCCGTTTCCAGGCGATGTTTACCAGCAACTGGAATTGGCGATCAAGGCGGTGTTTCTATCCTGGATGGGCAAGCGTGCCGTCGATTATCGGCGTCAATTCAATATCACACCTCAGCAGGCCAATGGCACAGCAGTCAATGTCGTGACCATGGTGTTTGGCAACATGGGTGATGATTGTGCAACCGGCGTCGGTTTTACCCGTAACCCCGGCACTGGCGATAACGAAATGTATGGCGAGTATCTGGTCAACGCTCAGGGTGAAGATGTGGTGGCGGGCATTCGCACTCCAAAACCGATTCAAGAGCTGGCCCAGGAAATGCCGGGCATATACCGCGAACTGGTTGAGCTGCGTAACAAACTGGAAAACCATTATCAGGAAGTGCAGGACTACGAGTACACCATCGAGCGCGGCGTGCTGTATTGCCTGCAAACCCGTAACGGCAAAATGAATGCCGCGGCCATGGTCAAAAGCTCGGTGGATATGTTTGAGGAGGGTTTGATCAGTCGCGAACAGGCTTTGCTGCGCATTCCGCCCGATGAACTGGAACAATTACTGCATCCACAGTTAGACCCTCATCATGACAATCCTTTTATTGCCCAGGGCTTGCCCGCGTCTCCGGGGGCGGCCTCGGGGCGCTGTGTGTTTGATGCCGACAGCGCGGAAATACAGGGCAGGCGTGGCGAAAAAGTGATTTTGCTGCGCGAGGAAACCAAGCCCGAGGACATTCATGGTTTTTTTGCCGCGCAAGGTATTTTAACCAGTCGTGGCGGTAAAACGTCACACGCGGCCGTGGTGGCGCGCGGCATGGGCAAGGCCTGTGTGGCCGGCGCTGAAACCATTCGCATCGATGTCAAGGCGCGCAGTGCGCACATCGGCGAGTTTTTTATCCGGGAGGGCGATACCTTGACCATCGACGGCAGCACCGGACGCATTTATCTGGGTGAAGTGGCCACGGTGGAGCCGAAATTCTCCGCCGAATTAACCACGTTGCTGAGTTGGGCTGATGATATTGCCGAGCTGGAAGTTCATGCTAACGTAGATACCCCGGAAGGCGCACGCCTGGCGGCCCGTTATGGTGCGACCGGCATTGGCCTATGCCGCACCGAACGCATGTTTAACGCAGCAGACCGGTTACCCTTGGTCGTGGATATGATCCTGGCCGAGACGCCTGGCGCCCGCGAAGATGCGCTGAACAAATTGTTTCCGATTCAGCGCGATGATTTTCGAGAGCTGTTTGAGGCCATGTCACCATATCCGGTCACGGTGCGCCTGCTCGATCCGCCTATGCACGAATTTTTACCCAATGAGCAGCAACTGAACGAGGAAATCGACGCGCTGATTCAATATCGCACCATCATCAGAGGCCAACAGGTGACCCTCGACAGCTTGGGCGACCGTTTGCTGATGCCGACGCCCTTTAATCATCTGAACGAAAAAAACATCAATTTGGCGTTAACCAAAAAACAATTGATGTTGAAAAAAGTGCGTGAATTGTACGAAGTCAATCCCATGCTGGGCCACCGTGGCGTGCGTCTTGGCATGTCGTATCCGGAAATTTACCGGATGCAAATCCGGGCCATACTGGAGGCGGCGGCGCTTTGTATCAAGCACAAAAAACCGGTTGCCCCGGAAATTATGGTGCCACAAGTGATTACCGCTCAGGAATTGAAAAAGGTGAAGCAGTTTGTCGAGGATATTCGCCAGGAAGTGGAGCATCAGTATGGCCTGTCATTGCAATTTAAGTTTGGCACCATGATTGAAACGGTCAGGGCTTGCACCCGCGCCGAGCACTTGGCCGAGATTGCCGAGTTCTTTTCCTTCGGTACCAACGACCTGACTCAGGCGACTTTTTCGTTTTCCCGCGAAGATGCTGAAAACAAATTTCTGCCGCTGTATAACGAATCGGGCCTGCTGGCCGACAATCCTTTCGAGGCGCTGGACATTAAAGGCGTCGGCAAACTGATCAGCATGGCCGTCCAGGGCGGACGCGCTACCCGGGAAGATCTTAAAATCGGCATTTGCGGCGAACAAGGCGGGCATCCTGAATCCATTCGCTTTTGTCACCAGGCTGGGCTGGATTACGTCTCCTGTTCAGCACCGCGCATTCCAATCGCCCGGCTGGCGGCCGCACAGGCCAAATTAAAAGGCTAATATCTGCGCCAGGCGCAATGGATAATGACACATGAGCGACCCCATTTTGTATTTTTTGCAGACCACGCCGAAACTGGCGGCGCTGTGCAGTCAAAATGGCTGGATAGACAATACGTCCATTCATTATGAAATTCTTCAGCACCAGGCAGGGCAGTGCTGGATTTATGTCACTTTCCTGGAAAGTATTATGGAAGGCGGCGGCTGTCAGGTTGATCTAAAACCCTGCTACGGACGCTTAAGACTCACCCTGAATGAGGCTGGCGAGGTCATTGACGCTCAACCACTTTAACGATATCGCGGCTAACTCAGCGCAATGGCGTCACAGCGCCCGTTTGCAGCCAATGTCGGTAATCGGCCAATATCCGGGCATGATCAAAGGCCAACACATCGGGTAATTGCGCTAACGTATACAAGTGGAGATTTTTGGCATCGTCCAAGGCGCGTGGAGTGCCTTGCGCATTGGCCACATACACTGCACTGGCGGTATGACCGCGCGTATCACGCTCAGGGCTGGAATAAAGGCCAAGCAAGGCAACCAAGGTCACATCCAGGTCAGTCTCCTCTTTCGCCTCTCGTCGGGCGGCTTGTTCCAGGGTTTCGCCAATATCGACGAAACCGCCGGGAATTGCCCAGCCCGGCGGTGGGAAAGCGCGTTCAATCAAAACAATAGGCTGCTCTGGACGGTCGGTCATGCGAATCAGAATATCGGCGGCCAGCAAGGGTGTTACAGGTCGATTGGACATAGGCTTGTGTTAGTAAGGCGGTTGAAAAATGCCCACCTGAGCATGCGGGCGGGTAAAGTATAGACCGCTACTGGCACAGTCCCTAGCTAGCAGGCTCCGCTGCTTTCAACAGGGGATCGAGGGAGGGCTGTAACGGTTAAGCCACCGTTCAACAGGCTGGTGGGCGTTAAAAGCCTGCGCGGCATAGAGGGCGCGCTCCAGTTTACAGGGACATATCCATGGCGTTTTTGCTAATGCCCGACGATCCATTTCGATCATGATAATAACCTGGGGCGCTTTGCATTCAACGCCTTTTTCTGGCACCTTTTAATCAGCGCAACTTTTTCATGATCATGACCACACACAGCGATATTACAATCATCGGCGGCGGCATCATCGGCTTGCTAACCGCACGCGCATGGGCGCAAAAAGGCGCTTCGGTAACCTTGCTGGAACAAGGCCGGACGGGCCGTGAGTCCTCCTGGGCGGGCGGCGGCATTTTGTCGCCACTGTATCCTTGGCGACAGGCCGAAGCCATTAACCAGTTGGCCGCGCAAAGCCAGACACTTTATCCAACACTTTGCGCCGAATTGCGGGAGGCCACCGGCATTGATCCAGAACTGCGCTACTGCGGTCTGCTGATTCCTGATGCCGAAGATGGGCATGAGGCCATAAGCTGGTGCCAACGCTATCGCATCGAGGTGTCAACCGCCCCTCCTGAACTGCCCGCCGCACTTAACGTTGGTGGCGAACAGCTCTTGTGGATGCCGACTATCGGACAGGTGCGCAATCCGCGGCTGCTGCAAGCGCTACACAGGGATTTGGAGCGTTACCCCATCACGCGCATCGAACAATGCCAGATAAGCTCAGCACAAGTGCATCGGCAGCGCATCACCGAAGTACAAAGCCGCCACCATCACTGGCCGGTCAACGAACTGATTGTGTGCGCGGGTGCCTGGACACAACAACTCTTGGCGCAGCTGCTGCCAACCGAACGTGCGCCTGCCATTACACCGGTGAAGGGGCAAATGCTGGCCTATTCCATATCGCCCGATGTCCTGCCTTGTATGGTGCTGGCCGGTGATCATTACCTCATTCCACGCCAGGATGGACTGGTTCTGGTCGGCAGCACAGTAGAACAGGAAGGCTTCGACAAAACTCCAACTCGCAAGGCCAAGGCTCTGTTGGAACAATTGGCGCATAGCTTGCTGCCAACATTGCGGACGCAGCAGCCCAAGCATCACTGGGCTGGCTTGCGACCCGGCTCGGCAACCGGCATTCCCACCATCGGACGCCATCCTGAACTGACCAACCTCAGCATTAACGCAGGCCACTTCCGCAATGGCCTGGTCATGGCGCCTGCATCGGTCAATCTGTTGCTTGAGCTGATGACCGGAACATCCCCCACACTTGCGGCTGAACCTTACCAATGGCAGGTGTAAGCTTCACAGTCCGAGCCCTCCCTACCCCTTTGGCAAAAAGCGTCAAGCCGGTAGAACCGGGCTCTTGCCAGTGCCATTGAGGTGTCGAGCGAGCAAAGCGCCTCCGGGCGTCGGCAGATCCTGTTAATTGACCTGTCTTTAGTCAACCCCGTGAACACTGACCTGGTCGTCCTGCTGTGGGCAAAACTCAGGGCACTGATTTATAAGCCAGTTAACCTTAGCCGGCCTGTTTGCTTTCGATATGAAGCAGGTTGATCTTGGTTCATGTTTGTGATTAAATATCAGGGTTTTGTCTGGTCACTTTAGGCCAGGATTTTCAGAATTGTTTCCTTTAATTTAGCGGGCTCGTTGCTTATGCGATTTACATTAAAGAAAGGCTTGGATATCCCTATATCCGGAGCGCCCGAACAACGTATCGATCAGGCGCAAGCGGTGACTGAAGTGGCGTTGTTGAGTGCCGATTACGAGGGCATGAAACCGACCATGCTGGTTCGCGAAGGCGATCAGGTCAAGTTAGGTCAACCCCTTTTCACCGACAAGAAAAATCCGGGCGTGCAATTCGTCTCTCCCGGCGCTGGTGTGGTAAAAGCCATTAACCGTGGCGAAAAACGCGCTTTCATCTCTCTGGTCATCGAGCTGAAAGGCAATGCCAGCGAAACCTTCACACGACATGACGCCAGCGCGCTGGACCATCTGAGCGCGGAAGCGGTACGCGAGCAACTGATCGCAACCGGCTTATGGACTGCATTGCGCACCCGGCCCTATGGCAAGATTCCTGCTGTGGACAGTGACGCGCCGTCTGTTTTTGTCACCGCGATCGATACACGTCCGCTGGCTGCCGACCCTGCCGTGGTCATTCAGGCCAACGAGCAACACTTCGTGCATGGCCTGCAAATTCTGCGCCGCCTGACTGGGCAAAAAGTCTATCTTTGCAAAGCGCCTGACGTCGCCATTCCGACCACACCCGGCGTCGATGTCGCCGAGTTTGCCGGCCCGCATCCTGCGGGATTGCCCAGTACGCACATTCACTTTATCGAGCCGGTGTCTCATGACAAGGCCGTCTGGCATATCGACTATCAAGCCGTTATCGCTATCGGGGCGACCTTCACCACCGGCGCGCTTTATGTCGATCGCGTCATTGCCCTGGCCGGCCCTACGGTTAAAAAACCACGCTTGCTGAAGGCTCGGGTGGGTGCCTGTGTTTCTGAATTGGTCAAAGATCAGCTGGAGTCCAGCGTTGAAAGCCGCGCCGTATCCGGTTCGGTGTTGTATGGCCACATCGCCAGCGACGCCACAGACTATCTGGGCTTTTATGACGCACAGATTTCCGCGCTGCGCGAAGGCCGTGAGCGCGAGCTGTTCGGCTGGATCGTGCCAGGTAAAAACAAATATTCCATGCTGAATGTCTATACCTCAACCAAATCTCGCGACACCGGTCGTCAATTTCCATTGACCACCGACCGCAATGGCAGTGACCGGGCGGTAGTGCCTATTGGTGCATACGAGCGCGTGATGCCATTGGACATTCTGCCAACGCCCTTGCTCAAATCGCTGCTGGTTGCCGATACTGACCAGGCGCAGCTTCTAGGCTGTCTGGAGCTGGTTGAGGAGGACATGACCTTATTCACGTTCGTTGATCCCGGCAAGCACGATTTTGCGCCGGTATTGAGAGAAAACTTAACCAAAATCGAGAAGGAAGGCTGATGTCGGCGAGAGAATTTTTAGATCGTTTAGAGCCCCATTTCAGCAAAGGTGGGCGATACGAAAAGTATTACGGCCTTTATGAAATGGTCGATACATTCATTTATACCCCGGGTGTGGTAACCCGTGGCTGGACGCATATTCGTGACGGGCTGGATCTTAAGCGCACCATGACTTTCGTGGTTGTGGCGACGTTTTTTTGCGTGCTGATGGCGATGTACAACACCGGCTATCAAGCCAACCTGGCCCTGGAGGCCATGGGCCTGGATAAAACTTCAGGCTGGCGCGCCATCCCCATGATGGTGTTTGGCTACAGCCCTTACAATCCGCTGTCCAACATCGTCCATGGCGCGTTGTACTTTCTGCCTATTTACATCGTCACCATTGCGGTCGGTGGTGTTTGGGAAGTGCTGTTTGCCACCGTGCGTGGCCATGAAGTTAACGAGGGTTTCCTGGTTTCCTCCATGCTTTACGCCCTGATCATGCCGCCTGATATGCCGCTTTGGCAGGTCGCTTTAGGCATTTCATTTGGTGTGGTAATCGGCAAGGAAGTGTTTGGCGGTACCGGTAAAAACTTCCTCAACCCGGCACTGACCGGTCGCGCATTTCTGTATTTCGCTTATCCTGCGTCGATTTCCGGCGACTCGGTTTGGGTTGCGGTCGATGGCTATACTCGCGCCACCCCGCTGGGTCTGGCCGCTACCGGTGGTCTGGACGCGGTGCAGGGGGCCGGTTATAGCTGGGCGCAAACCTTTTTCGGCTTCATGCCAGGCTGTCTGGGTGAGACCTCAACCGTGGCGATTTTTCTGGGTGCGGCGTTTCTGCTGTATACCCGCATCGCCTCTTATCGCATCATGGGTGGCGTGTTACTGGGCATGATCGCACTGTCATCCCTGTTCAATATCATTGGCAGCGAAACCAACCCTATGTTTGCATTTCCCTGGTATTGGCATCTGACCGTGGGTGGCTTTGCTTTTGGCATGGTTTATATGGCCACCGACCCGGTCAGTGCGGCCATGACCAATACCGGTCGCTGGATATTCGGTATCCTGGTGGGCATGATGACCGTATTGATCCGCGTTGTGAATCCCGCTTTTCCGGAAGGGATCATGCTGGCGATTTTGTTTTCCAACATGTTTGCGCCGATCATCGATTACTTTGTGACCCAAGCTAACATCAAAAGAAGGATGAAACGCCATGCCTAATGACAATGTAAAGTCGGATTTGAAGCAACAATTCAAAGCCTACGCCGAAAAAATTCTGGCCATGGGCAATGACCAGCTGGAAAAAACCTTAATGGTGGCGTTGGCGCTTTCACTGGCTTGCGCCGTTTTGGTCTCGCTGTCGGCAGTGGCATTAAAACCTCTGCAAGAAGCGAACAAAGCGCTGGATATGCGCGGCAATATCTTGGATGTAGCCGGCCTTTTGAAGCCGGGTACCGATATTAACCAGGCCTTTGAAGAACAAATCGAAGCCAAATTGGTTGACCTTGATACCGGCGAATATGTCGATAACATCGACGTTAACGCTTACGACCAGCGGGAAGCCAAGAAAGACCCGAAAAGTAGCGTCGCGATTCCTGCCGCTCAGGACATTGCCAAAATTAAACGCAAAGCCAAAATAGCCAAGATTTACCTGGTAAAACAGGGCGAAGACCTGAAATCGATCATATTGCCGGTCAGTGGCTATGGCTTATGGTCAACCATGTACGGTTTCCTGGCCATCGAGCCGGACGGCCAGACTGTTCAGAGTATCAATTTTTACGATCAGGCGGAAACGCCGGGGTTGGGCGGCGAAGTGGTCAATCCTAACTGGCGCGCACTATGGCAAGGCAAGAAGATTTACACCAGCGATGGCGAGCCTGTCCTGCATCTGGTTAAAGGCAGTGTTGACCCCGACAAGCCCGGCTCGGAGCACAAGGTAGATGCTTTGGCAGGCGCGACGCTAACCAGCGTTGGCGTAACCAATTTGATTCAGTTTTGGTTGGGCGATCAAGGTTTTGCCCGTTATTTACAGAAAGTAAGAGTTGAGGGCTAACGGCTATGAGTGCAGTCTTAACACCAGAAACGAAAAAAGTCTTAACCACGCCGCTGGTTAAGCAAAACCCCATCACGCTGCAAATTCTTGGAATTTGCTCGGCATTGGCCGTAACCTCGCAGATGTCCACATCGCTGATCATGGCAGTGGCCTTGACCTCGGTGGTGGCCTGTTCGAACGCGGCAATCAGCTTGATCCGCCAGCATATTCCCGGCAGCATCCGGATTATCGTGCAGATGACCATCATCGCGTCCTTGGTAATCGTGGTTGACCAAATCCTGAAGGCGGTGGCTTATGACATCAGCAAGCAATTATCGGTGTTTGTGGGTCTGATTATCACCAACTGTATCGTCATGGGCCGAGCTGAAGCTTACGCCATGAAAAACCCGCCGATGGAAAGTTTCATAGACGGTATTGGCAATGGCCTGGGCTACAGCATGATTCTGGTCATTGTGGCGTTCTTCCGCGAGCTTTTAGGTGCCGGCAAATTGCTGGGTATCGAAATTTTTCAATTGACCAAAGATGGCGGCTGGTACGAGCCGAATGGCCTGATGCTGTTGCCACCTAGCGCGTTCTTTTTGATTGGCCTGATTGTCTGGGCGATCCGGACGTTTCATCCCGAGCAGAATGAGCATGATGATTTCAAAATTCTGTCGATAGCTCACGGTGAAGGAGGACATCACTAATGGAAGCCTATATCAGCTTGTTCGTTAAATCGGTTTTCATTGAAAACCTCGCTTTATCGTTCTTTTTGGGCATGTGTACTTTCCTGGCCGTTTCCAAAAAGATTTCCACCGCCATGGGGCTAGGGATCGCCGTGATGTTGGTGCAAACCATCACCGTGCCAGCCAACAACTTGATCTATCACGGTCTGCTCAAAGAAAATGCCCTTACCTGGCTGGGTGTTACCGGTGTCGATTTAAGCTTTCTGGCGCTGCTGGCCTCTATCGGCATCATTGCCGCGCTGGTACAGATTCTGGAAATGGTTCTCGACAAATATTTTCCAGCCCTTTATCACGCACTGGGTGTGTTTCTACCCTTGATTACCGTTAACTGCGCGATTCTGGGCGGTAGTTTGTTCATGATCGAGCGCGATTACACCTTCCAGGAAAGTGTCACCTATGGTGTCGGCAGTGGTTTTGGCTGGGCGTTGGCCATCACGGTATTGGCCGGGGTTCGCGAAAAGTTGAAATACAGCGACATACCCGTGGGCCTGCAGGGCCTTGGCATCACCTTCATTACCGCCGGCCTGATGTCGTTGGGCTTCATGGCGTTTTCTGGAATCCAACTCTAATCGGAAGGTCGAGTAATGCTGGAAATTATTTTAGGGATCATCATCTTTACCGTTGTGGTCATCGCGTTGGTGTTCGTCATCATCGGCGCGAAAAGCAAGCTGGTGGCATCGGGTGATGTCGCTGTTTTGATCAACAACGAAAAAACCATCCATGTGTCCGCCGGCTCCAAATTGCTGGGCGCGTTGGCGGATAACGGCTTGTTCGTGCCTTCGGCTTGTGGTGGCGGCGGCACCTGCGCGCAATGCAGGGTAAAAATCTTCGAGGGCGGTGGCGAAATTCTGCCCACCGAACGCTCGCATATCACCAAGCGCGAAGCCGCCGAGGGTGATCGATTGTCGTGTCAGGTAGCCGTTAAGCACGACATGAAAATCGAAGTGCCCGAGCATGTGTTCGGTGTGAAAAAATGGGAGTGTACGGTTAAGTCTAACGACAACGTCGCCACTTTTATCAAGGAGCTGGTGTTGGAATTGCCACCCGGCGAGGCGATTGATTACCGCGCCGGCGGTTATATCCAGATCGAATGTCCGCCGCATGTGGTCAACTATAAAGACTATGACGTGCATGAGCGTTTTCATGAAGATTGGGATAAATACGATTTGTGGCGCTATGTTTCCGATGTCAAGGAGCCGGCATTACGGGCCTATTCCATGGCCAGTTATCCGGAAGAAAAGGAAATCATGCTCAATGTTCGGGTTGCCACGCCACCGCCAGGCGCGCCGGACAGCGTGCCGCCAGGCATTATGTCATCGTACATCTTCAGTCTGAAGCCGGGTGATAAATGTATCGTTTCCGGGCCTTACGGCGAATTCTTCGCCCGTGACACCGACAAGGAAATGATATTTGTCGGTGGCGGCGCCGGTATGGCGCCGATGCGTTCGCATATTTTCGACCAATTGCGCCGTCTGAAGTCAAAGCGCAAAATGACCTTCTGGTATGGCGCACGCAGCAAGCGCGAGATGTTCTATGTCGAGGATTTCGACATGCTGGACCGGGAAAACGACAATTTCACCTGGCATGTGGCATTGTCCGACCCGTTACCGGAAGACAACTGGGAAGGCTATACTGGTTTTATTCACAATGTATTGTTTGAAGAGTACATCAAAGATCATCCCGCACCGGAAGACTGTGAATACTATCTGTGCGGTCCGCCGATCATGAACAAATGCGTCATTCAGATGTTGATCGACAACGGCGTCGAGCCGGAAAATATCATGCTGGATGACTTTGGCGGTTAATATAACGCCACGTTGTTCACACCCAAAGGCGGCAAGTGCTGATGACTTGCCGCCTTTTTTGTTTCGCTCAGCCGGTCAGTAAGGTTTCAACGCGATGCGCTCCCACGGAGCCTTTCCGGCAGGTATAATTGCAGCACACATCTCAATCAGGTACACCGTCATGTCAGATTCAACCCATTTTGGCTATAAGCAGGTTCCCACCCAACAAAAAGCACAGATGGTGCGCGAAGTTTTTGATTCTGTGGCAGGCCGTTACGACTTGATGAACGATCTGATGTCATTGGGCATTCATCGCATCTGGAAGCAGGTGGCCATTATGCTCAGCCACGTCCGGCCTGGACACGTTGTCCTCGACCTGGCCGGTGGTACCGGCGATTTAACCCGTCTGTTCAGAGACCGGGTCGGTGATCAGGGTCAGGTCATTCTGGCCGACATCAATGCCGCGATGTTGAATACCGGCCGGGATCGGTTAATTGATAAAGGCATCAGCGAGCGCGTCGATTATGCTCAGGTTAACGCCGAATGCTTGCCGTTTGCCGATCATAGTTTCGATTGCGTGATCATCGGTTTTGGTCTGCGCAATGTCACCGACAAGCTGAAAGCGCTGAAATCCATGTATCGCGTGCTTAAGCCTGGCGGCAATGTCATCGTGCTGGAGTTTTCGCAGCCCATCGATCCGATTACTCGCAAGCTGTATGACTTTTATTCATTCAGACTGCTGCCGAAAATCGGTGCCCTGGTCGCAAAAGATGAAGACAGTTACCGTTATCTGGCCGAGTCCATTCGCATGCACCCAGATCAGGAGGGCTTGAAGGCGATGATGGCCGAGGCCGGTTTCGAGCGCTGCGAATATTTCAATATGTCACAAGGCATTGTCGCCGTTCATCGTGGGTATAAACTCTAAATGGTCATCAAACCGGTATTGCTGGCGGCCTTGGAAAAGACCGTCAATGCTTATCTTGCGGCTTTGCCAGAATCTGGCAATCTTCTTAAACCTATTGCCGGGCAGTTGATAAAATTCACCATCACCCCTTACGGTGTGAGCTTTTATATCAACCCCACCCGAGAAAACATTTTGTTTTTGCCCGATTGCCCGGATCAATCCGATGTCAGTCTGACCGGCAATGTCACCGGCTTTATCGCCATGGCATTGGCGGAAGGCAATACCGAACCCCTGTTTGCCCAAAATGTCAGCATTGACGGCGACACGGCGCTGGCACAGCGTTTTCAACATGTATTGAGCGCTCTTAAAATCGATTGGCCGCTGGCGTTAAGCCGCTATACAGGGCCGGTGCTGGCCGGTGGCATTGAATCCGCCTTTCACCGCGTGCGTGAACGCTTGCGCGAAACTACTGATTCATGGGCGGTGCAAACCCAGGAATGGCTTCAGGAAGAGGCCAAAACCTTACCGACCCGGCTGGAGCTGGAACAGTGGTATGACCAGGTCGATGAACTGCGCGGCGATGTCGAAAGACTCGATTTGCGCCTTAATAAAATAACCCGGCAAGGCTGAGGCAGCAATGAAACGGCTGAAAATCTTGCCGCGCCTGGTACATATCCAATGGGTTTTGCTGCGTCATGGCCTGGACGAACTGGTGTTGAAAACCCACTTGTTTCGACCGGTGCGCTTTTTACTGTATCTGTCGCCAGGCCTGTGGCTGAACCGACACGCAGCGCCGCGTGGGCAACGTATCCGTCAGGCGCTGGAAGACTTAGGGCCGATTTATGTCAAATTCGGCCAGGCGTTATCCACCCGGCGCGATTTGCTGCCCGATGATATTGCCGCCGAGCTGGCGTTGCTGCAAGACCGGGTGCCGCCGTTTTCCGGTGAGCTGGCCAAAGCGGAAATTGCCAAGGCCTTAGGGCAACCTGTGGAAGCCTTGTTTCGGCAATTTGATGCCAAACCGATGGCTTCAGCCTCGGTGGCTCAGGTTCATGCCGCGACCTTGTTGACCGGTGAAATCGTGGTGGTCAAAGTATTGCGGCCCGATATCGAGCCGCGCATTCAATCCGATATTGCATTGCTGTATGAACTGGCCGGGTTGGCGCAGCGTTTCTGGCCGGACGCCAAGCGCTTAAGACCGAAGGAGGTGGTCGCCGAATTCGAGAAAACCACCCTGGATGAATTGGATTTGCAACGGGAAGCGGCCAACGCCGCCAAGTTAAGGCGCAATTTCGACGGCAGTGAAATGCTGTATGTGCCGGAAATTCACTGGCCGATGACCCGGCGCACGGTATTGGTGATGGAGCGGATTTACGGCATTCCGGTCGGCGATATCGAACGCTTGCGACGCGAGCAGGCGGATTTCAAACGTCTGGCCGAGCGCGGCGTGGAAATCTTTTTTACCCAGGTGTTTCGGGATAATTTTTTTCACGCCGACATGCACCCCGGCAATATTTTTGTAGCGCCGCCGGATCGTTATCTGGCGGTGGATTTTGGCATTGTCGGGACGTTATCGCCTGAAGACCAGCGTTATCTGGCGGAAAATTTTCTCGCCTTTTTTAAACGCGATTATCACAAAGTCGCGCTGTTGCATGTGCGCTCCGGCTGGGTACCGGCCGGCACCCGAGTCGAGGAATTCGAAGCGGCGATTCGCTCGGTGTGCGAGCCGATTTTCGAAAAACCGTTGAAAGACATTTCCTTCGGGCATTTGCTGCTGCGTTTGTTTCAGACCGCGCGAAGATTCAACATGCATGTACAGCCGCAGCTGGTATTGTTGCAAAAAACCTTGCTCAATATCGAAGGCTTGGGGCGGCAGTTGTATCCCGAGCTGGATTTGTGGCAAACCGCCAAGCCTTATCTGGAACGATGGTTCGAGCAGCGTTACGGCCCGAAAGCGCGACTGAAACAACTGGCCGAACGGGTGCCGGATTGGCTGGAGCGGGCGCCGGAGTTGCCCGACCTGATCGATCATGCGCTGACTGCGCAGGCGCGGCAAAATCAGTATCTGGCCGCGCAAACTCAGGAAATTGAACAGTTGAAGCGAGCGTTGCAACAGGAAAGCGCACGCAATCGGGTTTTATGGTTAGTCAGTCTGGGCGCGTTAGCGTCCTGGTATTTGTTCAAATTTTAAGTCTACATAAGGAGTATTGATCATGGCTGTATTGAAAATGACCGATCTGGATCTTGCTGGCAAACGGGTACTGATCCGGGAAGATTTCAACGTGCCGGTCAAAAACGGCAAGGTGACCAGCGATATTCGTATTCAAGCCTGCTTGCCGACTATCAAAACGGCGCTGGAAAAGGGCGCGGCGGTGATTTTAATGTCGCATCTGGGCCGTCCTGAAGAGGGCGTCTACAGTGAAGAAAACTCCTTGAAGCCGGTGGCCGAACATCTGGCCGGGCTGTTAGGCAAACCGGTGCGGCTGGAGCGCGAATGGCTTGGCGGCGTGGCGATTGAATCCGGTGAAGTCGTGCTATGCGAAAATGTCCGCTTCAACAAAGGCGAAGGCAAGGATAACGCCGAGCTTTCCGAAAAAATGGCCCGGCTGTGCGATGTTTATGTGATGGATGCGTTTGGCACCGCACACCGGGCGCAGGCGTCCACCCACGGTGTTGGTTTGAAAGCTAAGGTCGCCTGCGCCGGGCCGCTGTTGGCCAACGAACTGAACGCCCTGGGTAAGGCCCTGGAAAGCCCCGACCGTCCGCTGCTGGCGATTGTCGGTGGCTCCAAAGTATCCACCAAATTGACCGTACTGGAAGCATTGTCGGCCAAGGTTGATCAACTGATCGTCGGCGGCGGCATTGCCAATACCTTTATCGCGGCGGCCGGTTTTCCGGTCGGCAAATCCCTGTACGAGCCGGATTTACTTGAAGAAGCCAAGCGACTGATGGCTCAGGCCAAAGCCGGTGGCGGCGAAATTCCGGTGCCCACCGATGTGGTCTGCGCCAAGGAATTTTCCGAAACTGCCGAAGCTACGGTAAAAAAAGTCGCCGATGTTGCCGAAGACGATTTGATTCTCGATATTGGCCCGGAAACGGCCGAACGCTATGCCGCGTTGATTCAACAAGCGGGCACGGTGGTCTGGAACGGCCCGGTAGGCGTGTTTGAAATTGACCAGTTTGGCGGCGGCACGGAAACGGTGGCCCGCGCCATTGCCAAAAGCTCGGCGTTTTCCATTGCCGGCGGCGGCGACACGCTGGCGGCGATCGATAAATATCAGATCGAGGACGGTGTTTCCTACACTTCCACCGGCGGCGGCGCGTTTCTGGAGTTTTTGGAAGGTAAAAAACTCCCGGCAGTGGTCATGCTGGAAAAGCGGGCCGAAGGATAAGCAGTTTAGCCAGGTCCTGGGTGATCCGCGAAAGCCCGTATCGGGCGCTGGCAGTGCTGGACCTCAACCCAGACTTACGCGGCTGAATATGCAAGGCATGGCGCACATCCACCGCGACGCCAGGCATCGTTAAGGTGGATGCGCTTCGCTTATCCCCACCCTACAGCTGCGGGAGTCATGCTGGAAAGTGGTAGGGTACGCACAGAGCGTGTCCTCGTGGCAATGCCAAACCCGATCAACGAATGACCTCGTTCCCACGCTCCTGCGTGGGAATGCAGACCAGCGCTGACATGGCCAGTTCCATATCGGTAACCACAGAGGCCGTGAGAACGAAAATAGGCGGGTGGACAGGCCACGGACATACACAGAAAATTTTCAGGAGAACACATGCAACAAATTACCTTGATCAAAGGCGACGGAATTGGCCCGGAAATCATGACCCAGGCGGTGCGCATCATCGAAGCCTCCGGCGCCAAGGTTAGCTTTGAACAGGCCGAGGCCGGCATGGCGGCGTTCGAGAAACACGGCGTGCCGCTGCCGGAAGCGACCGTTGCCTCATTGCAACGCAACAAGGTCGCGTTCAAAGGGCCGTTAATGACTCAGGTCGGCGAAGGTTTTCGCAGCATCAATGTCGAGCTGCGCCAGACCTTTGATTTATACGCCAACGTCCGTCCGGCGAAAACCTGGGCCGGAGTCAACAGCCGCTATCAGGATATCGATCTGGTGGTGGTGCGGGAAAACACCGAAGGCCTGTACGCCGGGCTTGAGCATTACCTGACCCGCGAGCGGGATATCGCCGAAAGTCTGGCGGTGGTCACCCGCAAAGGCAGCGAGCGCATAATTCGTTATGCCTTTGAATACGCCCGCGATAACGGTCGGCGCAAAGTCACCGTTTGCCATAAAGCCAACATCTTGAAATACACCCAGGGTTTGTTCCTGAAAGTGGCCCAGGAAATCGCCGGTGACTACCCGGATATCGAATTTGACAACAAAATCATCGATGCGGCCTGTATGCATCTGGTGATGAACCCGGCGCAATTTGACGTGATTGTCACCACCAATATGTTTGGCGATATTTTATCCGACCTGACCGCCGGTTTAGTTGGTGGCTTAGGGCTGATTCCGGGCGCTAATATCGGTCGGGAAGCGGCTTTGTTCGAGGCCGTGCATGGCACAGCGCCCGATATCGCAGGGCAAAACAAAGCCAATCCGGTGGCGGTGATTCTGGCCGGGGTGATGATGCTCAGGCACATCGGCGAACACTCGGCCGCATTACGCATTCAAACCGCTGTGGAACAGGTGGTCACCGAAGGCAAGTCCGTTACCGCCGATCTCAATCCCGGCGCCGGGGTTGGCACCGACGCCATGGCCGATGCTATCATTGCTGTTATGCAAGCGCATTGATTTTGCTGTTTTCAGCGTCGCCGGACGTACCTGTGGCGCGGCATTTTTTATCGAGTTAGCCGAGGACATCATGCTGGAAAATTACCGTCAACAAGTTCAAGAGCGTGCACAGCAAGGTATCGTGCCCAAGCCGTTAACCGCCGAACAGGTTAGTGGTCTGGTGGAACTTCTGAAAGCGCCGCCGCCAGGCGAAGAGGCGTTTTTGCTCGAACTTCTGACCGAGCGTGTGCCACCTGGCGTCGATGAAGCGGCTTATGTCAAAGCCGGTTTTCTGGTCGCGGTAGCCAAGGGTGAGGCGCAAACGCCGTTGTTCGACCGGGTGCGGGCGGTGCAGATTTTAGGCACCATGCAAGGTGGCTATAATGTCAAAGCCCTGATTGAATTTTTGGACGATGCTGAATTGGCGGATTCGGCGATCAAGGCGTTGTCCTCGACGTTGCTGGTGTTCGATGCGTTTCATGATGTCGAGGAAAAAGCCAAGGCCGGTAACCCAGCCGCCCGGCAAGTGCTGGAAAACTGGGCCGAGGCTACCTGGTTCTGTAACCGCGCCAAGCTGCCCGAATGCCTGACCGTGACCGTATTCAAGGTGGAAGGCGAAACCAATACCGATGACTTATCCCCGGCGCAGGATGCCTGGTCAAGGCCGGATATTCCCTTGCATGCCTTGTCAATGTTGAAAGAACCGCGCCCAGGTTTGGACAATGCTCTTGAAACACTGGCGCAGCTGAAAGAAAAAGGCCACCCGATCGCCTATGTCGGCGATGTGGTCGGTACCGGTTCATCGCGCAAGTCGGCGACCAATTCGCTGCTATGGCATATCGGTGAGGATATTGCGCAGGTGCCGAACAAGCGTGCCGGCGGTGTTTGTCTGGGCAGTAAAATCGCGCCGATTTTCTTCAATACCCTGGAAGATTCCGGCGCGTTGCCGATTGAATGCGAAGTTGATGACCTGAACATGGGCGATGTCATCGACATTTACCCTTACCAAGGTGTGATCAAGCGCCACGGCAGCGATGACCTGCTGTCCCGGTTTGCCCTGAAAACGACGTTGATACTCGATGAGGTGCGGGCCGGCGGTCGGATTCCGTTGATTATCGGTCGGGGTCTGACCGACCGTGCGCGCAAGGCGCTGGAGCTTCCGGCCAGTGATGTTTTTTGCCAGCCGGAAGTGCCAGAGGAGACCGGCAAAGGCTTCACCCTGGCGCAGAAAATGGTCGGTCAGGCGTGCGGCCTGCCCGGCGTGCGTCCTGGCATGTATTGCGAGCCGAAAATGACCACGGTCGGCTCCCAGGACACCACAGGCCCCATGACCCGCGATGAATTGAAAGACCTGGCCTGCCTGGGTTTTTCCGCCGATCTGGTGTTGCAATCGTTTTGCCACACGGCCGCCTACCCCAAGCCGGTGGATATTGAAGTGCAACATAGCTTGCCGGAATTTATCACCACTCGCGGCGGCGTGTCGCTGAAGCCGGGTGACGGCATTATTCATTCCTGGCTGAACCGCATGTTGTTACCGGATACCGTCGGCACCGGCGGTGATTCGCATACCCGGTTTCCGTTGGGTATTTCCTTTCCGGCCGGCTCCGGTCTGGTCGCTTTTGCCGCCGCCACCGGGGTGATGCCGCTGGACATGCCCGAATCCGTCCTGGTGCGCTTCACCGGCACCCTGCAGCCGGGTATCACCTTGCGCGATCTGGTTAACGCTATCCCTTATGCGGCCTTGCAAAAAGGACTTTTGACGGTGGCCAAAAAGGGTAAGAAAAATGTCTTTTCCGGTCGGGTTCTGGAAATTGAAGGCTTGCCCGATTTGAAAATCGAGCAAGCGTTTGAACTGTCCGACGCCTCGGCTGAACGCTCGGCCGGCGGTTGCACCATTTTGCTGAATGAAGCGCCGATCCGTGAATATCTCAATTCCAATATCACTTTGCTGAACTGGATGATCGCCGAAGGCTATGGCGACGCCCGCACCCTGAAGCGGCGGATCAAGGCCATGCAAGACTGGCTGGACAATCCGAAGTTAATGAAGCCGGATTCTGATGCCGAGTATGCGGAGGTGATCGAAATCGACATGAATCAGATCAAAGAGCCGCTGCTGGCCTGTCCGAACGATCCGGATGATATCAAACCGCTGTCGGAAGTTGCCGGTACCCACATCGATGAAGTGTTTATCGGCTCGTGCATGACCAATATTGGCCATTTCCGCGCCGCCGGTAAACTCTTGGCGCAACACGATGCGGCCTTGCCGTCCAAGCTCTGGGTGGTGCCGCCGACGCGCATGGACGAACAGCAGCTGACCGAAGAAGGGTATTATGACCGTTTTGAAAAAGCCGGTGCCAGACTGGAAATACCGGGCTGTTCTCTGTGCATGGGGAATCAGGCCAGGGTTGCGGACGGCGCCACGGTGATGTCCACCTCCACCCGCAATTTCCCCAACCGCATGGGTAAGGATGCCAATGTTTTCCTGGCCTCGGCGGAAGTGGCGGCCATCTGTTCCATACTGGGAAAAATACCCAGCCATCAAGAATACCTGCATTACGCCGGGGTACTGGATAAAGATGCAGGCGACACGTATCGCTACCTGAATTTTGATCAGGTGGACGCCTACCGGCAGCAAGCCGCGACCGTGGCAGAGCGCTGAAACGCTGTAAATTCACCAGAGGTAAACATGACCCATGCAACGCTGACACTGCGCGACAATTTAACCGGCAAGGAATTAGATTATCCCTTGATCGAGGGCACGTTAGGTAACAAGGGACTGGATGTCCGAACCTTACGCAGGGACTTAGGTTATGTGACTTATGACCCCGGGTTTATGTCCACGGCCAGTTGCAAAAGCGCGATTACTTTCATCGACGGTGAACAGGGTGTTTTATTGCACCGGGGTTATCCCATCGAGCAACTGGCCGAGCACTGTTCATTTTTGGAAGTAGCCTATCTGTTGCAGGAAGGGGAATTGCCTACGCCTCAAGAATTGGCCGATTTCAAATCGCTGATGGATCAGCACACTAAACTGCATGAAGCTTTGCGCATCTTTTTCAACGGTTTTCATTACGATGCCCATCCGATGGCGATGATGGTTGGCGTGGTCGGTTCGTTGTCGGCGTTTTATCACAGCGAACTGGACACTTCCGATCCGGAAAACCGGAAAATGTGCGCTGCCCGTTTGCTGGCGAAAATTCCGGCCATTGCCGCCGCCTGTTACCGGCACAGCATCGGCTCGCCTTATGTCTATCCGCGTATCGATCTGAATTATTGCGAAAATTTTCTGTACATGATGTTTTCCCGGCCCGAGCGCCGGTTCATGGATGATGGTGATGTCATCGATCCGGTCGCGGCCCGGGCGCTGGATTTGTTGTTCATCCTGCATGCCGATCACGAGCAGAACGCCAGCACTTCCACGGTGCGTCTGGCCGGCAGCACCGGCGCCAATCCTTACGCCTGCATCGCCGCCGGTATCGCCGCCTTGTGGGGGCCGGCGCATGGCGGTGCCAACGAGGCGGTGCTGACCATGTTGGCGGAAATCGGCAAACCGGAGCGGATTCCTGATTACATCGCCAAGGCCAAAGACAAAAACGACCCGTTCCGGTTGATGGGCTTCGGTCACCGGGTGTATAAGAATTTTGATCCACGGGCGACTTTGATTCGCAAAACCTGTCATGAAGTGTTGAGCAAATACGCCCAGGCCGATCCATTGTTCGATTTGGCCATGACTTTGGAAGAGCGGGCGCTGAAAGACGAGTATTTCATCGAGCGCAAGCTGTACCCCAATGTCGATTTTTATTCCGGCATTATTTACAAGGCGTTAGGCTTGCCGACGGAAATGTTCACCGTGTTGTTCGCCATTGCCCGCACCGCCGGTTGGGTCGCGCATTGGCTGGAAATGACCGAAGACAGCAGCAATGTCATCGGCAGGCCCCGGCAGATTTATGTGGGCGAGCCGCTGCGTGACATTAAGCCACGGTAAGCCTCCATTCTATGAATACCGATCACAGAGCCTTGCAGCATTGGTCGCAGCGCCTGCAAGACCAGGATATGCCGATATTTTCTGATACGGCGGAAAAAATCCGAAAATTCAGGGATGACGATGTCAAAAGTGCCATGGATCTGGCCTCCATGATTATCAACGATCCAAATCTCACCGCGCAGATTCTGCGCTTGAGCAACTCGCCTTATTACAATCCCTCCCGGCAAAAAATTCTGACTATTTCCCGGGCTATTGTGGTGTTGGGTTGGCAGTTGCTGTACCGTTTGACCCTGGCCTGTTCGTTTTTTGAATCTATCCTTCCTAAAGCGAAAACAGATCGGGTTCATCAGGAAATCGGCCTGGCTATACATGCTGCGGTGCAGGCTAAAGCCATGGCGGTGGCCAACAAAGACTCGGTATGCGAAGAAATCTTCATCGCGGCGTTATTGCACCGCATTGGTCATATCAGTTTTTGGTGTTTTAGCGAACACGAAGGCGAGAAAATTCATCAGCTCATCCTGCAGGGTTTGAGCGCTGAAGAGGCCGAACATCAGGTGTTAGGCTTCACCCTGAAACAACTAAATCAAACCTTGATCAGCGCCTGGGAGCTAGGTGGTTTGATTGAAGCGGCGGCCGCAGACAAAAAAAGCACCCATCCGCACCAGGTCGAAATGGTGTTGCTTGGCCATGATTTAACGCAGGTACTGCAGCAAGGCAAACAAGATAAGGACTATCAGGCCATCATTGACCGACTCAGCCGGGTGCTGAATAGCCCTAAGAGTAAGGCCGAAAAGTTCATTGAGAACAACACCGAACTGGCCGTGCAATTGGCCAGTCGCCTAGGGGCCGAACAAGCCGCCAAGGCGATCAGCCATCTGGACAGCAGCAACGCCGCGTCGGCACTGACGCGCCCAGATTCCGAACAAGCCCCGGATCACCATGTAATACGCCTGCATCTGCTACAGGAGATCGGGCAGTTGCTGGTGGGTGGCGTCGATATCAATCTACTCCTGGAAACCATACTTGAAGGGTTGCAACGCGGGCTGGACATGGATCGCAGTTTGTTTGCGGTGTTAACGCCGGACCGCAGTAAATTGGTGGAAAAATCGGTCATGGGCTGGCGCAAGCCCTTGTATCAGTCAAAACTGGCCATGCCCGTCATAACCCGTGAACCTAATCTGCTCGATACCGCCCTCACTAAGGAAACCGGCTTGTTGATCAATCCAGACAACAATCCCGAACAATACCACCCTGTGATTTGCAAAACCCTTGGTAGGCATGAATGTCTGGTGATGGCGATTCGCTCTAACGACAAGCCGATCGGCCTGATGTATTGTGATCGCGCTTACCGAACCACGCCTGTGTCCATTTCTCAGGAAGACTATCAAAGCTTTTGTCATTTTGTGCAACAAGCCAATATTGGCCTGGCCTTGTACCGTAACCAGGCGCGCAAAAGCACAGTCCGGCCTTGATCAGGCTTATCCCTCATCAAGCGGCTACGTTGATAGCCAGTAACTGTTCACCGGCCTAAGCCGGTCATGCTTGCTAAAACAAGTCGGCAGCGTTTGGCTTGTGAACGGTTATTGTGCCAACGCGCACACGATGTGCATCGTGTGCGCGTTGGCACGGGCCTGCTTGACCGACGTCCCCCTGTTGCAAAAGGGGATTGAGAAAGTCCGGCTGCAACCCGCTTGCAACCTGGGTCAGGCGGGCGCCTCAGGCATTTTGCACCACAATTTTTGGGAAACGACTGCTGAAATCGCGTGCGGTTAACGCCAGCCGGGCGGCGGCTTGTCGGGCAATCTGCCGATAAATAGCGGCCTCGGCGCTATCTGGGCTGGCAACCACCGTAGGCTTGCCGGAATCTGCCTGCTCACGAATAGACAAGGCTAAGGGCAAGCGACCTAACAGTGGTACCTGATGTTGTTGCGCCATGCGCTCGCCGCCGCCGGTGCCGAAAATGGGTTCCTGATGGCCGCATTGACTGCAAATATGCACCGACATGTTTTCAACGATACCCAGCACCGGCACATTGACTTTGGCAAACATTTCCACGCCACGCTGTGCATCGAGCAGCGCGATGTCCTGAGGCGTGGTTACGATAACCGCCCCGGAAACCGGAATTTTTTGTGACAAAGTCAATTGAATATCGCCGGTACCGGGCGGTAAATCCACCACCAGATAATCCAGCCCTTGCCATTTTGTTTGTTGCAATAACTGCAACAAGGCGCCGGTCACCATAGGGCCACGCCAGATCATGGCCTGCTGTTGATCAACCAAATAACCGATGGAATTGGTTTGCAGGCCAAAACTCATTTTCGGGTGCATGGTTTTACCGTCTTCGGTGTCCGGCAAGCCCGATTGTCCCAACATGGTGGGAATGCTGGGGCCGTATATATCGGCATCCAGAATGCCCGTGGCCGCGCCTTCCGCCGCCAATGCCAGAGCGATATTCACTGCGGTGGTGGATTTACCCACGCCGCCCTTGCCAGAACCGACCGCGATAATATTCTTCACGCCTGGCAAAGGCTGTAAGTTCTGCTGTACGGCATGGGCGACAATACGCGAATGCACAGTTACCTCGGCTTGAGCAACGCCTGGCAAGGTCAATAAATGTTCGGTAATTTGCCGAGACAGCTCGGTTTGTTGCAGCTTGGCCGGATAACCCACTTCCAAGACCACATCCACCCGGCCTGAGTCAACCCGGATTTGCTTGATTGATTGGCCGGAAAGCCAATCGAGACCGGTGTTAGGATCGATATTCTGACTTAAGTGCTGCTCGATGCTTGCTTGCGTTAATTCGCTCACACGAATCTCCTTTTACTTAGTGGCGCGGATGAGTTTCACCCAATGATTGAGATGAATGACATGAACATGTTGAAAACCGCTGGCTTTGACCTGTTTGACCGTATCACGGTTGATATGTGCGCCAAAAACGCCACTTATCACAGGATCAAGCCGCTGCATCAGCCAGGCCAGCCAAGGCTTGTTGCTGATAACATGCTCCAGCAACAACGCCTGGCCACCCGGTTTGAGTACCCGGTGTATTTCCTTCAAACCTCGGCGCGGTGCTGGCACGGAGCAAAATACAAAACTGGCCACCACGCTATCAAAGCAATCGTTACCCAACTGCAAGCGTTCCACATCCATCAACGTCAAGGTAGCCGAAAGGTTAAGGCGTTTAAGTTTGCGCTGCGCCTGCGCTAACATGCCTGGGCTGAAATCCAGGGCGGTGATCTGCGTCCGGGCCGGATAAAAGGGGAAGTTCTTACCCGTACCCACGCCAACCTCAAGGATATGTTCACCTGTTACCTGGCGCCACAGCAGCTGGCGCCAGCGCCTGAAACTCAAGCCTTCCAGCAAGGCCTCGAAGGTATCGAACCAGGGCGCGATACGATTGTAACGGCGTTTAACCTGTTCCCGATCCAATCCAGCCATTCCGCCGCCTCCTCAGGCATCGCCGATCATTGAAATGTAAAAAGTCGTGTTAGCGCTTGCCGCTTTAATGTGGCTGCAATATAGCACAGGATGTCTTATCATGACGTCCCGGTAAACAAAGCTGTTCCTGGCGCATGAATCCTTGCACACCTCACACCAACACCGCCACAACCGACGCCTACTTTACGCAATTGGCCCAAGACATCAAAACCTGGGGCCGGGAGCTGGGCTTCCAACAAGTGGGCATCACCGATACGGACTTGGCCGAGGCCGAGCTGCGCCTGGAACAATGGCTGGCCGAAGGCTACCAGGGCAAGATGCACTTTATGACCAAGCATGGCAAAAAGCGCAGTCGTCCCGCGTTGCTGCTGCCCGGCACGCAACGCATCATTACCTGCCGAATGGACTACCAGCCCGAGCCGCATGACGCTAGCTGGCACTGCCTGGACAGTCCGGCGCAAGCGTTCATTTCCCGCTACGCGCTGGGCCGTGATTATCATAAGGTGTTGCGGCAACGCCTTAAACAATTGACCCTGCGTATTCAGCAAGTGATTAGCGGTGGCGCCTACCGGGTATTTGTCGATTCCGCACCGGTGCTGGAAAAACCCATTGCTGAAAAAGCTGGCTTAGGCTGGATTGGCAAACACAGCAACGTCATCAACCGCAATGCCGGCTCCTGGTTTTTTCTGGGCGAGGTCTACACTGATTTGCCGCTACCTGTGGATGCTCCCGCCCGCAATCATTGTGGCGCGTGCCGGGCCTGTATCGATATTTGCCCAACCCGCGCCATCGTCGCGCCTTATCAGGTCGATGCACGGCGTTGCATCTCCTATCTCACCATCGAACTGGACGGGCCGATTCCAGAACCCTTGCGCCCAGGGCTTGGCAACCGCATTTACGGCTGTGACGATTGTCAGTTGATATGCCCCTGGAATCGTTTTGCCAAACTGAGCGTCGAGCCGGATTTCGCGCCGCGCGCCCATCTTAACAACGCGACCTTGCTGGCGCTGTTTGCCTGGGATGAAGACGCATTTTTGCATCATACCGAAGGCTCAGCCATTCGGCGTATCGGGCATGCGCGTTGGCAGCGCAATCTTGCCGTGGCGCTAGGCAATGCGCCACAAGATCCGGCTATACGACAAGCGCTGAGCCGGCGCCTTGACGACACCGAGGGCTGGCTTAAAGAACATATCGCCTGGGCGCTGGCGCGGCAAACCACCCGGCAAGACCGGTCGTCATGGCGCTGACCGATGCCCAGTTGAGCGCCTGGGTGGCCAATCTGATCTGGCCATTTCTGCGTGTGTTTGGCCTGCTACTGGCCGCGCCGCTGTTCAGTCTGCAAGGCGTCACCCAGCGTTTGCGCACTCTGGTCGCGCTGGTGCTGGTGATCGTCATCTGGCCGCGCTTACCACCGCCCCCCGCCTTCGACATCATCAGCGTGCAAGGTTTTATCACCGGCGTTTTCGAGTTCATCATCGGCATGGTGCTGGGCTTTGTCATACAGCTGTTGTTTGCCATTGTGGTGTTCATGGGGCAAGCAATGGCCAACAGCATGGGCCTTGGATTCGCGGCCATGGTGGACCCGCAAAATGGCCAACAAGTGCCGATGCTATCGCAGTTTTATGTGATTATCACCACACTGCTGTTTTTATCCATGGATGCACATCTGGTGCTGATTGAATTGGTTCTGGAAAGTTTTACCACCTTGCCGGTCGGCGACTTTTTCCGCGCTGCCGATTTTCGCAGGTTGGCAGATTTTGGCAGTCGTATCTTTGCCGGCGGCTTGTTGCTGGCCATGCCAGCCGTGGCCAGCTTGCTGCTGGTAAACATCAGTTTCGGTGTGGTCAGTCAAGCCGCTCCACAGCTGAATATCTTTGCGGTCGGCTTTCCGGTCACTCTGTTACTGGGCATTTTGCTCAGCGGCTTGATTTTACCCGGCCTGGTCGAGCAATTTGAAGGCGTGGCCGCGCAAGCTTTCGCGCTACTGGAAAGCTTGATCCGCTTCCAAGGCGAGTGACTGCCCCACTGTCAGCGTACAACAGCAAGCCACGGCACGGCGCGTTTTAACAAGCGCCGAGTGTTCCATCCGGATCGTTGGGACATGGCGTTATTGTGCTAAAGTATCGCTTTTGCGGTTAACGCCCGCCTGGTATTGTCCAGGTTGCTGTTAAAGCGCCAGCGATGTTTTGCGGGCGACCTGAATGACAAGGTCAAAGGCTTAACCTGGCCTGGCCTGGCCCTGACCGGCTCGGGATAACCAACGCCTTATGCAGCCACAGGACCCGGTCGATGCTGTTGATGCCGCCCGGCCGCCCACTGGCGCGAATTTATTTAACCTTCAAGAGGATCTGCGCATGTTTAACGCATCACAAACCATTGCCGAATTCGATGATGAGCTGGCCAGAGCGCTAGGCCAGGAACGGCAACGTCAGGAAGATCATATCGAACTGATTGCGTCGGAAAACTACGCCAGTCCGCGCGTTCTGGAAGCGCAAGGCTCGGTACTGACCAATAAATACGCTGAAGGTTATCCGGGTAAGCGTTATTACGGCGGTTGTGAATATGTTG